>JBIKTT010000124.1:0-6350 GCA_044347925.1 Phycisphaerales bacterium | reverse complement strand
AGCTCTCCAGGCCGAGGTTGCCGCCGCCGAGACCACACTCGACCAGCTCGGCGCCGGCCGACGCGAGCAGGCTCGCCGCACGAACGAGCTTGAGCAGGATCTGGTCCGCCAGGAAAGCCGCAGAGCCACCCTCCGCGAACTGGTCGAGACCCGCGCGGGGTACGGCCAGGCCGTGCAGAGCGTGCTCGAAGCTCGCGACGCCGGGAGCGGCTTTGCGGGTGTTCGCGGGGCGCTGGTCGATCTGATCGAAACGTCGAGCGAGGATGCTTCGCTGGTCGAAGCCGCGCTCGGAGCCGACCTGCAGGCCCTTGTCGTCGACAGCGCCGAGACGCTCCCGTCCGGGCCGGACCTCGAATCGCTCCCAGGCCGCGTGACGTTCATGCTCGCGCGCACGGTCGGCCAAGCCGCGCCGTTCGAGCAGGCGGACCTCTCCGCGTACGCCGACCGCGTGCGCCCGATCCGGTCGATGGTGCGTGCTCGCGGCGATGCTTCCGGCCAGCCCGTGGATCCGCTTCTGGACCGCCTCCTCGGCCGCACGTTCGCGGTGCGTGACGTCGAGACGGCGATGCTTCTCGCCGCCGGCCCGCTCGCGGGCGGGCGATTCCTCACCGAGAGCGGCGTGATCGTCGAGCCCGACGGCCGCATCATCGCGGGTCCGCGAGAAGCCGGCGCCGAGGGCGCGGGCGTGATCGCCCGCCGCAACGAGCTCAACCACCTCGAAGCCGTCGTCGCCGACCTCGCCCTGCGCGTCAAGGCCGAGCGCGAAGCGCTCGCAGCGGTGGACACCGAAGCGGCGGCGCTCAACGCACGTGCGGCGCAGCTTCGAACCTCGCTTTCCGCCGAGCAGCGGCAGCTTCTCAGCGAGCAGGGCAAGCTCGAACGCCTCGCCGCCGACGAAGCCCGGGCCCAGCGGGAGATCCGTTCACTGGAGCAGGAAGTCGCTTCGCTCCGCGAACGTTCCTCGCGGCTTGACGCCGACCGCGACACCCTCAAAGCCAAAGCCGAGTCCCTCGGCGAACAGCTCGCCGCGGCGACGCGCGACCTCGTTCAGCTCGAAGCCGCTTCGCGCGAAGCTCAGGCCCGCGTCGAAGCCGCGACCGAGCAGATGACCGCCGCCCGCGTCGAAGCCGGCAAGCTCTCCGAGCAGCTCTCGGCCGCCCGACGCGAAGCTTCGCGGCTTGACTCCCTCCGGGATGAACTCGCCCGTCAGCGGCGCGACATCGCGTCGCAGATCGAGCAGTCAAGCGGCCGCGTGGATGAACACCGCCGCGTCCTCGATGAAGCCCGCGCGGCGATCGAGCAGTCGGGCGTGCTCGCCAATGAGCTCAAGGGACGCGTCGAATCCCTGCAGATCGCGCTCAGCGGAGCTGACACCGCAGCCACGCAAGCGGCTCAGCATCTTTCCGAGGTCCGTCGCGCCGCCAACGACGCCGAGAAGCGCTGGGCGAACGTCGAGATGGCCCGCCGTGAAGCCGAGATCAAGCGGGAAACCCTCGAGGAGCGGGCCCGAGAGGATCTCCAACTCGACCTGGTCGCCCTGCACCCCGAGTACCGCGAGATGCTCACGGCCGGCGGTGTCGTTCGCCCCGATCACGAGCGTGCGCAGGCCGACATCGACATGCTCCGCTCTGAGATCAAGAAGCTCGGCAACGTCAACATGGACTCGATCGAGGAGGAGACGACCCTCGCCGCGCGCAACGACGAACTGATCCGCCAGGTCGCGGACATCGACGACGCCTGCACCAAGCTCGCCGAACTGATCGGCCAGCTCAACGCCGTCAGCAAGGAGCGCTTCGGCGAGGTCTTCGACAAGATCCGCGAGAACTTCGGCGGCGAGCAGGGGATGTTCCGCAAGCTCTTCGGCGGCGGCAAAGCCGAGGTTCGCCTCATGCCCCTCGTCAAGGAGATCGACGGCCAGAAGGTCGTCACCGACGAGACCGACATCCTGGAGTCCGGCATCGAGATCATCGCCAAGCCGCCGGGCAAGGAGCCGCGCTCGATCAGCCAGCTTTCCGGCGGCGAGAAGACCCTGACCGCCGTCGGCCTGCTCATGGCGATCTTCCGAAGCAAGCCCTCGTGCTTCTGCGTGCTGGACGAAGTGGACGCGGCATTGGACGAAGCCAACGTCAATCGCTTCAACACGGTCATTCGCCAGTTCACCGACCTGTCGCACTTCATCGTCATCACGCACAACAAGCGGACGATGCAGTCGGCGGACCGCTTGTACGGCGTCACGATGCAGGAACGCGGCGTCTCGAAGCGCGTCAGCGTCAACTTCGCCCAGGTCGGCCGCGATGGCACAATCCACGAGACACCAGCCGAGCAGCCGGCTGCCGCGCAAGCGGTCCAGGCGACGCCCGCGGCGGATCTCGAGACCGTTCCGCCCGAGCCCGAGGCCAAGCCCGGCTACCTGCGGCGAGCGATGGCGCAGATGCGGACCGAGCAGAGCCAGCCGTCGGAGAACTGATCCGCCCGGAGCGGGGTTTTCAGCACCCGACCTCGAACGCCACCACATACGCGTCATAGTCGAAGAAATCGACGAAGTCGTCCCCGTTCATGTCGGCGGTCCGGCCCGGAGGGCATCCAGCGCCTTCGAAGCACGCGACGTACGCGTCATAGTCGAAGAAGTCGACGAAGCCGTCATCGTTGAAGTCCGCCGGGCAGCAGTTGCCGATGGTGAGCAGGGCTTGCTCGGTCGTCACGCTGCCGCACGTGTTGGTCACGACGCAGTCGTAGGTCCCCGCGTCGCCCGCGACCAGGTCGTTGAGCGTGAGGTTGCGGCTTGTCGCGCCCGTGATGAACATCCCGTTGTGACGCCACGCGTAGGAGATGGGCCCGGGCCCGGTCGCCCGCGCCGAGAAGGTTACCGAACTTCCAACGCAGCCCAGAGCGTCCTGCGGCTGCTGGCTGATCGTCGGTCCGCCCATGTTCATCGCCCAGCACAGGGATCGGTCGAGCAATTCGCGAGCCGCCGCGGTTGAATTCAGCCAGCTTGAGTCTTCAAGGAACAGGAAGACGCGACGGGCCGGCGTCGTGTAGCCGGCGGCGGCCGCGGCTCCCGCCGGAGCGGCCATCAGCGCGATGTCGCTGGACCCGTTAACGCGGGCGAGCACCTGCACGCCGGCGCCCAGATTGCCCAAGCCGACGCTCGTGTTGCTGTTAGCCTGGTAGACCGGCAGGGCCCCGAGCGGGAAGCCCGCGGTGATCGGGTGGCTGTTGTTGACGATGTTGAGCGTGGTCGAACCGACGACGACGCCGTTGTCCGTCAGCGACTCGCGGCCCGTGCGGAGTAGCGCGTTCTCCCAGTAGACCATCGGGATCGCAGCCGTGCGGAACTCGCCCGCGATGTTGCCCGAGGTGATCGTCGAGGAGACGACGACCGCGTCGAAGCTCGAAGCGATCTGCGCCGCCGAGGGACGGTTGGCGGCTTCGTCGTCCAGCGCGGTCACTTCGTACCCCATGTCCTCGAGGTGCTCGATGACCTCGCCGTCGGCACCGATGGGCGGCAGGCCGCCGCCGATGAACGCCACGCGCGGCACCGTGCCCACGCGGATGTACGACGGACGTTCGAGCACCGACGCTCCCGTCGAGCCCGTGACCGTCAGACGCACGGTGTACGCTCCGTCGTCCGAGTAGGTGTGGACCGGGTTGGCGAGCGTGCTCGTGAACCCGTCGCCGAACTCCCACAGGCGCGAGGTGATCCCCGGCACGGTGGAAGCGTCGGTGAAGGTCACGGTGAGCGGGGCTCCGCCGCGCGTGACGTCGGCCGTGAAGTCAGCATCGCCGACGAACCGCACCCGCAGGATCTGTGCTCCGCGATCAATCGGCGAGGTGTAGTCGTTGTCCTTGTAGAGATCGCTGAAATAGAGCCCGTCCGGCCCGGCCGCGAGGGCCGCGACGGTCGCCTTTCCGGAGCCGACGTACTCGATCAGCGGCGTGGGGCCCGAAACCAGGACGCCGTTGGCGTCGATCGCGAACTCGGTGATCTTCTTGCCGATGGTCTGCGGGCCGGTGCCCCAGGTCGCGCCCGATTCCGTCACCCACGCGCGGTTCATCTTGCTCGCGGGGAACCCGCTTCCGCCGAACCGCGCGGTCTCGGTGAACGCGATGTTGACCGGCCCCGACGAGGGCACCCAGTTGTACGTCGCGAAGTTCGACATGCTCGCGTCCGAGCCGTTGTACCCGAAGTTCCGCCCGCGCACGATGCGGGCCAGACGGTCCACCGACGGGCCGTTCTCCACGGTGTAGAGCGCCTGATCCGACAGACGCCACGTGCCACCGAAGGGGTTACGAACCCCCAGCGAGAAGATGTAGTCCCGAGCGGTGATTCCATCGGCCGCGTTGTAGAACGGATTGTCCGTCGCCGCCGCTCCGGACCTGAGCATCCGCAGGATCTTTCCCCGGAACGACGTCAGGTCCGTCGACCGCGCCGCGTCAAACCCGTCACCCATGTGAACGTAAAGCCGCAGATCCGGCCCGAGCGTGATCGTCGAGATCTGGTGCGACTGCCCCTGCGTCTCGCCCGCCATGTCCAGGATCGTCGTCTGCGTCGCGGCCGTCAGACCGCCGTCCGTGCTCGTGAATCGCACGACCTTCGGGTAGTGCGGAGCGGCTTCCTGTCCCGGAACGCTCGAATAGAGCATCGTGGCGTACACGTCGCCGTTGGTCGGGTCGACGACGATGCCCGCGACACCCTGCTCGCCCGATCCCGGGAAGTTCCCCGTCGGATTGAAGTTCAGCAGGTTGCTCGCGTAGTTCCGCACCGTGCCGTCGCGCGTCACGACTTTGATTGCGCCGTAAAGCTCCGTCACGTAGTAGAACGGCGAGTTCGGAAGCGTCCCCGGATTGGGCACGAACGCGATGTTGACCGGAAGCTGGAACCCCGAAGCCACCGTCTCGACGCGATACCCACGCTGCCGCACCGCCCACGGAACCGGATTGCCCCGGGCGAGCGTCGAGAAGTTCGGCTCGGTCTCGCCGGGCGCCGCGATGTACGTCGACCCCGCGTCGGACGCCCAGAACGTCAGGTCCGGCTGCCCCGCCGCGAGATTGATCGCCGGCAGGTACACCGTGTGCTCGCTGCCGGTATGCGTCGTGATCGTCAGGTTGCTTTCCGGAAGCGTCAGCGGCCCGGACAAGCTCCCCGCGCTCAGTCGGAATCGAAGCGGCGTGTGCGCCGCCAACGACGGCGCATCCATGATCATGTTCCCCGGGCCCATGTCGCCGATGAATTCCATCAGCAGTTCGCCCGTTCCCGATTCGATCCGCAAGCTCGGCGGCGTGAGCGAATGCGGGAGGTCCACCGCAGCGTTCGTCAGCGTCACCCAGCGCGGCGCGGGAGACTCGACGATGTCGTCGGTCTCAAGCGGAAAGATCCGGCTCTGCGGCCCGGTCGTGAAAGCCCGCTCGCCGTACGCGCTCCACTCCGTCGCCGGGTCGTTGCTCGAGTCGCGGTGGCGGACACGCAGGACGTACTGCCGCTCGGGGATGAGTTCGCGGCGGCCCGCGTGCGACCCTTCGAAGGTGCCATCGCCCAGGTGCGTGTGCACGCGTTCAACGCCGCCGATGCACGCCGTGAACCAGACCCGCTGCGACGGGGACACCGTCCAGATCTCCCAGTCCGTGCACCGGTGCGTGTCGCCGGCATTGGGGTCGGAGAACGGCTCGCACTCCATGTGGCAGTCCGCCGCGTTGATCAGCCGCCCGATCTGAGGCTCGGTGATGATCGGCGTCGCCGGCGGGTCATTCGCCAGCACGGTGCCGCACCATGCGCCCGACGCAAGCCACAACATCACGACCGAGCGACCCGAGTGCTGACGCATGAACAAATCCTCCGAGAGCCCCCGCGAGGGAGTCTCGTTCGCATGATAACCGACAGGGTCGGGCGCCTGACATGAAACACCGCCGCATCGGCCGAAAAACAACCGGGTCCGCGCTCGCAGGGAGCGCGGACCGCGGATTCGGGGGCTTGACGGGTCGTTCACCCGGCGTTGTGGGATCTCACGACAGCGACGCCATGTCGATCACGAACCGGTATTTGACGTCGCTCTTGAGCATCCGCTCGTAGGCTTCGTTGATCTTCTGGATCGGGATGATCTCGATGTCGCTGACGATCTTCTTCTTGGCGCAGAATTCGAGCATCTCCTGCGTTTCCTTGATCCCGCCGATCGCCGAGCCCGCGATGCTGCGACGCTTCATCAGCAGGGGGAAGATCGCCGGCGATGGGTGCGGCGTCGCCGGAGCCCCGACGAGACACATGGTCCCGTTGGTGTTCAGCAGGTTGACGAACGCGTCCAGGTTGTGCGACACCGCCACGGTGTTGAGGATGAAGTCAAAGCTCGCGACGTGCT
>JBIKTT010000123.1:0-6351 GCA_044347925.1 Phycisphaerales bacterium | reverse complement strand
CAGCCTGACGGGCCTGATGCTCTGTGCTTCGGCCGCGGACCTGGTCTGGCTCTTCCTTGCTCTCGAACTGACGAGCTTGCCGACGTACATCATGGTCGCGATCTCGACCAGCCGGAATCGCTCGAAGGAAGCGGCGGTCAAGTACTTCTTTCTGGGCGCGATGGGCGCCGCGACCTTCCTGATGGGCTTTGCGTTCCTCTACGGAGCGACGGGCTCGACGAAGTTCAACACGATCGCGAGCGTGATCACGACCGCGGGCGTCTCGGACATGGCGATGCTCGGCATCGTGCTGTCCATCCTCGGCCTTGCGTTCAAGATCGCGGCGGTGCCGATGCACTTCTACACGGCGGACGTGTACGAGGGAGCGGCCCCGCAGGTCTCGGCGTTCCTGGCGTTCGTGCCCAAGACTGCGGGTTTCATCGGCCTCATGCTGATCCTCGCGGCGGTCGGCTGGACGCACGGACCGGCCGACGCTTCGCTCCCCGAACCCGTCCGCGTGACGCTCTGGGTCATGGCGGCGATGACGATGACGATCGGCAACGTGCTCGCCCTGCTTCAGCAGTCGGTGAAGCGTGTGCTCGCGTACTCGTCGATCGCGCACTCCGGGTACATGCTGGTCGCTCTCATCGCGGGCCCCGGCGGCGGGCCTGCTTCGGACAACGGGCTGGCGGCGATCCTCTTCTATCTGCTCGCGTACGGCGTGACGAACGTCGGCACGTTCGCGGTGCTCGCGTGCCTTGAGCGGCGGGACCGGAACGGGGAGCCGGTCGAGATCGACTCCTTCGCCGATCTCCGCGGCCTGTGCCAGACCCGGCCGATGCTCGGTTGGACGATGGTGCTCTGCTCGCTGAGCCTGCTCGGGTTCCCCCCGCTGCTTGGGTTCTTCGCCAAGGTCCCGCTTTTCACGAGCGCGATCTCGGCGGGCGAGATCACCCTCGTCGTCGTCCTAGGCCTTAACTCGGCGATCGCCGCGTTCTACTACCTGCGGTTCACGCAAGCCTGCCTGCTCGAATCGCCGGACCCGGCGGCGCGTCCGATGGAGGCTTCGCCCTTCTTCGGTCGTCACCTCGCGGCGGTCGCTTCGGCCGCTGGCGTGATCGCGCTGGTCGTCGCGGGCGGAACGCTTCTGGACACCGCCGCGTCTGCCGCGAAAGCGAGCACGATCTCGCGGGCTCCGGACGCGACGGTGAAAGCTCCGCGGCCGGCGCCGACCGAAGCCGAGACCGTCGCTCAGTAACCAGCGAATCCCAAGAACCCTCCGATCAACCCAAACGCCGCAGCGGCCCCGCTGCGGCGTTTGCTTTTCCTACCATCCGAGATGCCCACGCTTTCGCCGGTCCAGACCCGTTTCGTTCCCGCCGACATCGACTGCACCCGCTGGGCGCAGATCGAACCGCTGGCTCAAGCTCTTCTCAGCCGTCCCGTGAGCTCCGCCGCCGAGCTCGAAGCCTGGCTCATCGACCGCGGCGAGCTGGAAGCCGCCATCGGCCAAGCCGGGTCGCTCGTCTACATCAACATGACCTGCGACACCGAGAACAAAGCCGATCAGGACGCTTACACGAACTTCATCGAGACCATTCCGCCGAAGTACAAGCCCGTCTCGTTCCAGCTCGACCAGCGGCAGGTCGAGCTCTCGAACAAGCTCAACCTGCCATCCCGCGCCGGCGAGCGGTACGAGGTCCTCACGCGCGGCGTGAAGGTCGAAGCTGATCTCTTCCGCGCGGAGAACGTCCCGCTTCAAACCGAGCTCGCGCTGCTCTCTCAGAAGTACGACCAGATCATCGGCGCGATGACCGTGCACTTTGACGGCCGCGATCAGACCCTCCCCGAGATGGCCCGTTATCAGGAGGTCACGGACCGCTCGGTCCGCGAAGCCGCGTGGCGGGCCGTCGCCGCCCGCCGCCTCAAGGAACGAGCCGTCCTCGATGATCTCTACAACCAGATGATCGCCCTGAGGCACAAGGTCGCGTTCAACGCGGGCTTTCAGGACTACACCCAGTACGCGTTCAAGGAACGCCGCCGCTTCGACTACACCGAAGCCCACTGCCGAGCGTTCCACGAAGCGTGCGAGAAAGCCGTGGTCCCGCTCATCCGCCGCCTCCACGAGGAACGCCGCAAGCATCTGGGCGTCGACGCTCTTCGCCCGTGGGATCTCGCGGTCGACGTCAAGGGTCGTCCCCCGCTCCGCCCCTTCAAGAACGGCCATGAGCTTCAGACCAAGTCGATCGAGGTGATGACCCGCCTTGATCCGCGGCTGGGCCGGATGCTCGCGTCGATGGGCGACGGCTCGAACACGCGAGGCGCCCGCGACGGACAGTCCCTCGATCTGGACACCCGCAAGGGCAAAGCCCCCGGCGGCTACCAAGCCAACCTCGACCGCGAACGCCGGCCCTTCATCTTCATGAACGCGGCGGGCCTCGCGAACGATGTCGTCGTGATGTTCCACGAAGCCGGGCATGCGTTCCACGCGATGCTCGCCCGCGAGGAACCGCTTCTGGCCTATCGGAGCACAACGGAGGAGTTCTGCGAGGTGGCTTCGATGTCGATGGAGCTTCTGACGCTCCCGCATCTGCACACCTTCTTCCCGGACAAGACAGACCTCGCCCGCGCGACACGTCAGCAGTTTCTGCGCGTGGTCACGATCCTGCCCTGGATCGCCCAGATTGACGCTTTTCAGTTCTGGGTGTACGGCAACCCGACCCACACGGTCGACCAACGGACGAAAGCGTGGCTCGATCTGGATGCCAAGCTTGGCGGCGGCGTCGACTGGTCAGGGCTGGAGGACGTGCGCGAGTGCCTTTGGCAGCGGCAGCTCCACCTCTTCGGAGCACCCTTCTACTACATCGAGTACGGCATCGCTCAGCTCGGAGCCCTGCAGCTCTGGCTCATCTCGCTGGAACAGTCGCCCACGAAGGCGATTGACCTATACCTGCACGCCCTCTCGCTCGGCGGCACCAAGCCGCTCCCGCAGCTCTTCGAAGCCGCCGGTCTGAAGTTCGATTTCGGCCCCGCCACCGTCAAACGGCTGGTCGACCGGACGGAAGCGGAGCTCGCCAAGCTGCCGGAGTGATCCCCCGGCCCGAGGAGTCCGCCGTGCCGCTCACACCCGAGACCGCCCAGCTGATCATGACCCGGTGGTACGCCGCGTGGAACGCCCAGAACCTGGACGCCATCATGGCGTGCTACCACGACTCCATCGAGCACAGCTCGCCGTTCATCGCGCGGTTCAACGCGTCCGCCGGGGTCACCCCCGAGCCGGTCCTCCGTGGCAAACCGGCCGTGCGGGCCTACTTCGGTCGTGCCCTGACCTCCAACCCAACCCCCGCCGGCCTCACACGGTTCTCGCCGATGCACCTGACGGTCGGAACGGAGAGCGTGCTCGTGGTTTACCGCCGGTGGACGGGCGAGCTCGCGGGCGAGGTCTTCTTCCTCGACGCTGCCGGCCTGATCGTTCGTTCCGTCTCTCACTACGGCTAACCCGCGGTTGTCCCCATCGAATCGGTTTTTGTTCGTAGAAACCGCCTCCCGGCGAGCGGCGAAATCGGTTAGCATCTCAGCCCCGCGAGATCACCGATGCAACTCGTCCAAGTGCAGTCGGTACGCGGAGTTCCGGCGATCCTCGACATTCCGGATCGTCGGAGTGGGTCCATCGGCTCTCTGGATTGGCCCGGTTCCTGGTGTTCGTGTCGAACCTGCGAAGGAGTTTCCGCATGCGAGGTCTCAGTCTCATCAATCGGATCGGTGTTCTCACCGTGCTGGCCGGATGCGCCACCGGGATGTTCACCAAGGTCGCGCTCGCCCAGGGCGAGCCGGAACGCCCCGAGTTCCGCCCCTTCGCCGAAGTCTCCAAGGGCTTTGAGAAGGTCAATAGCCCCGAGGGCGAATCGTTCTACGGCATCTGGGTCGACCGCAAGAAGGGTCAGATGCTCGCCGAGCTTCCGCGCGGCTTCGAAGGTCAGAAGCACTTCATCGCCCTCACTGTCAGCAGCGGCGAGGACTACGCCGGCCTCCAGGCGGGCGACATCCTCGTCTACTGGAAGCGGCAGGACAACCGTCTGCTCCTGATGGAGCCCAACCTCGCGACCCAGAGCAGCGGCGACCGCGAAAGCAAGGACTCCGTCAAGCGCCTCTTCACCGACCGCGTCATCCTCGACGTGCCGATCGTCACCATGGGCCCCTCCGGCCAGCCGATGATCGACATGGATGAGCTTCTCGCCGGCCGCACGGCTCTCTTCTTCGGCAAGTCCGGCAACACCCGTCTGGCTTCGATCAGCAAAGCCAAAGCGTTCCCCCAGAACGTCGAGCTCGCGTTCGAAATGCCCACCGGCGACGGCCGCTTGCAGCAGTTCCACTATTCGATCAGCATGCTCCAGGGCACGCCGGGCTACCAGCCCCGCGCCGCCGACGAGCGCGTTGGATACTTCACGACGACGTACCGCGACCTGGGCAAGTTCGTCGACAACGAGAAGTGGGTCCGCTACATCAACCGCTGGAACCTTGAGAAGCGCGACAACCGCCTCAAGCTCAGCCCGCCCAAGCAGCCGATCGTTTTCTACATCGAAAGCACCGTCCCCGTCCGCTATCGCCGCTGGGTCGAAGCCGGCGTGCTCGAGTGGAACAAGGCTTTCGAGAAGGTCGGCATTCTCAACGCGGTTGAAGTCCGCCAGCAGGACGCCGAAACGAACACCTACATGGACAAGGACCCCGAGGACGTTCGGTGGAACTTCGTCCGCTGGCTCGCCAACGACCAGGGCACGGCGATCGGACCCAGCCGCGTGAACCCCTACACGGGCGAGATCCTCGACGCGGACATCATCCTCACCGACGGCTGGATCCGCCACTTCTGGAACAACTTCTCCAACGTGATGCCCAAGATCGCGATGGAAGGCATGAGCGCCGAAACCCTCGCGTGGCTTGACCAGCGGCCCGAGTGGGACCCGCGCGTCCGCCTCGCTCCGCCCGAAGACCGCGACATGATCATGGCCCAGCGGGCCCGCCGCGGCGTCGTCGCCTACGGCGGCCACCCGATGGCCGCCGCGATGGGCAGCGATTCCAACATGCTCGGCACCGGCGAATTCTCCGGCCTCTTCAACCGCCGCAGTCAGGTCAACGGCTTCTGCATGGCGGCCGACGGCAAAGCGTTCGACGTCGCGATGATGCGGATGTACCTCGAAGGCATGGGCTTGGATTCCGACAGCGGGTTCACCGGCCCGATGGACACCGTCTCGGCGATCCCCTCCGGCGACCCCGCCAAGGGCGACCTGCTCGACGGCATCCCCGAGTGGTTCATCGGCCCCCTGCTCGCGGACCTCGTCGTCCACGAAGTCGGACACACCCTCGGCCTCCGCCACAACTTCAAGGCTTCGTCCATCTACACGATGGACAAGATCAACAGCCCCGAGGTCAAGGGCAAGAAAGCCTTCACCGGCTCCGTGATGGACTACATCCCCATCAACTTCAACCTCCCCGCCGAGAACGCCGAAGCGGCCAAGCCCGAAGCTGAGAAGAAGGAAGGCGACGCCAAGGACGGCAAGAAGGACGACAAGAAGGACGACAAGAAGCCCTCGGTCATGCCGCAGGCCGAAGGCGACTACGCCATGACCGGCGTCGGTCCCTACGACTTCTGGGCGATCGAGTACGGCTACACCACCGGCGACGTGAAGGAAGTCCTCAAGCGCGTGGCCGAGCCCGAGCTCGTCTACGGCACGGATGAAGACACCGGCGGCCCCGACCCCGCCATCCAGCGCTACGACTTCGCGGCCGACCCCCTCGAGTACTGCAAGAACCAGGCGACCCTCGCCAAGTGGCACCGCGGCCGCCTCATGGACAAGTTCGTCAAGGACGGCGAAAGCTGGTCCAAGCTCCGCCGCGGGTACGAGATGACCCTCGGCATGCAGACCCGCTCCATCGCCATCATGAGCCCCTGGGTCGGCGGAACGCACGTCAACCGCGACCGCAAGGGCGACCCCAACGGCCGCAACCCGATCGTTCCCGTCGAAGCCGCCAAGCAGCGCGAGGCTCTCAAGTTCATCGTCGAGCAGACCTTCCGCGATGAGGCTTTCGGCCTCACCCCGGCCCTCCTCGAGAAGATGACCGTCGACAAGTGGCTGGATCAGGGCGGCTCGGGCGAAGCCATGCAGGAGAACGCCTGGCCGATCCACGACCGCATCGCCGGCATCCAGGCTTCGGCGCTCACCCGCCTCATGAACCCGACGACGCTCCGCCGCGTCTTCGACAACGAGTTCCGCATCCCGGCCGATCAGGATGCGCTCACCGTGCCGGAACTCATCGACACCATCTCCGCCTCGATCTGGACCGAGCTTGACAACTCGCCCAGCGGCTCCTTCACCG
>JBIKTT010000122.1:0-6353 GCA_044347925.1 Phycisphaerales bacterium | reverse complement strand
GAAGGCCCTACGGGTGAGGGTCCGTCCGACGGCTTCGATGACCTCTTTGCGTTGGGAAGCCCACTGGGCGGCTTCGGCTTCCTCGGCACCGGCTTCGGCGGCTTTGGCCTGAGTCTCGGGCGGCATGACCTCCGGCTGGATCGGAGCGGCCCAGAACGAAAGAGCCAGGGTCAGCACAAGAAGGATGGGCATGCATGGAGCATACCGGGTTCGGTCGAAATCGGACCGCTGGATCGATCCGGGAGCGACACCTATCATAATCCGCACGAGCCGAGGGCGGGTTGGGAGCGGGTTTATTTTCGGATTCTGGAAGGATCGGCAGGGTGGAGAGGGAGGGTGTCGGGTGTTGGTGCGGGATTGACCCATGGGGGGTACCCGCTACCATCTTCGCTCGCCCGGGCTCGGTCCCGGGAGGTTTCGTTGGGACAAGAGCTGGGAGTTGGCCCGACAGGTTTGCCGCTGTAGCTCAGTGGTAGAGCGCACCCTTGGTAAGGGTGAGGCCGTGGGTTCAATCCCCACTAGCGGCTTTTCCGACTGGAATCCGGAGAGATCCGGCGGTCGGTGTCAGATAGTTTTGTCCGCCTCACGGCTCGCCTGGTACAGGGAATCAGGCTGGAGAGCCTGACCCTCGAGGCGTCGGTCCGGTTCATTCTGTCGGGAGTTTTCGTCATGGCCAAAGGCACTTTCACTCGCAACAAACCCCACGTCAACGTCGGCACGATCGGTCACATCGACCACGGCAAGTCGACCCTGACGGCCGCCCTTTCGGCCCGCTCCGCGGCCCGTTTCGGCGGTCAGATCAAGTCGTACGCCGAAATCACCAAGGGTGGTACGGTCCGCGACTCCAACAAGACGGTCACGATCGCGTCCTCGCACACCGAGTACGAGACCGAGAAGCGTCACTACGCCCACGTCGACTGTCCGGGCCACGCCGACTTCGTCAAGAACATGATCACCGGCGCCGCCCAGATGGACGGCGCGATCCTGGTGGTCTCGGCCGCCGACGGTCCGATGCCGCAGACCCGCGAGCACGTGCTCCTCGCCCGTCAGGTCGGCGTGCCCTACATCGTCGTCTTCCTCAACAAGGTCGACCTCGTTGACGACCCCGAGCTCCTCGACCTGGTCGAGATGGAAGTCCGCGACCTCCTCAAGAAGTACGGCTTCCCCGGCGACACGACCCCGATCATCCGCGGTCAGTCCAAGCTCGCGCTCGAGAACCCGCGCGACGACAAGGCCTGCAAGCCGATCGATGACCTCTTCAACGCCATCGACACCTGGATCCCCGAGCCGGCCCGCGAAGTCGACAAGCCCTTCCTCATGTCCGTGGAAGACGTCTTCTCGATCAAGGGTCGTGGTACGGTCGCCACCGGCCGTATCGAGCGCGGCATGATCAAGGTCGGCGATGCCTGCGAGATCGTCGGTCTCCGCAAGGAGAACAAGGCTTCGATCATCACCGGCGTCGAAATGTTCCAGAAGACCCTCGACAGCGGCATGGCCGGCGACAACGTCGGTCTCCTCCTCCGCGGCGTGGAAAAGGACGACATCGAGCGCGGGCAGGTCATCTGCAAGCCCAACTCGATCAAGCCCCACACGCAGTTCAAGGGCGAGGTGTACATCCTGACCAAGGAAGAAGGCGGCCGTCACACGCCGTTCTTCACCGGCTACCGCCCCCAGTTCTACTTCCGCACGACGGACGTCACCGGCACCTGTAAGCTCCTCGGCGGCGCCGAGATGTGCATGCCCGGCGACAACGTCCAGATGGAAATCGACCTCATGGAGAAGCCCGTCGCCATGGAGAAGGGCGTCCGCTTCGCCGTCCGCGAAGGCGGCAAGACGATCGGCTCCGGCGTCGTCACCGAGATCATCAAGTAAGTCTCGGCTCGTTTGAACATCACATCGTCCGGGTCGAAAGGCCCGGACGGTTGTTTCAGGGAAATTAGCATCGCGTACCCCCTTCGGCCGATGCCGATGGCACGCGAAGAAAGTCTGGTGGATCATGGCGAAGAAGAAATCGATGGCCCGCGAATACTGCTGGCTCCAGTGCACCGAGACCGGCGACCTCAACTACCGCACCGAGGTGAACACCAAGGGTGGCATGCCGGAGGGTCTCAAGGAAGGCCTCAGCAAGTACAGCCCCCGGCTGCGCCGGCACACCATGCACAAAGTGAAGCGGAAGTAATCGCCCATCGGCTTCCCGCGCACGGGCCCCGCGCCCGGCCATCGCGGCAAAGCCGAGCCGGCGAACCCCTCAGACCCCGGAGCACTACGCTTCCGGGTGTACGGACGGCGGTAGCTCAATTGGCAGAGCAGCGGATTCCAAATCCGCAGGTTGCGGGTTCGATTCCCTCCCGCCGTGTTCACGACGTCGACGACCTGAGTTATGCAGACGCGCCAGGATACTCCCATGACCGACCGTGCTCCCCAGCTCACCGAATCCGCGGATTCGCGCGATTCGACCGCCTCGCTCGCGCCGACTCGGCGCGAGCATGGCATGGGGCTCTACAAGCCCGGTCAGGGGTACTGGACCCGCGTCGGCACCGCCATCGGACTCATCCTCCTGCTGCTCTCGGCCGTCGCTTGGCTCGTCAAGCAGTGCGAACTCGTCAACATCCCCCTCACGACCTGGACCGTCAGCGTCAGCGGCGTGCAGGGTGACATCGCTTCGGGAACCGACGTCCGCGTCCTCACGGAAAGCGTCACGCCGGGCACCGCTCCCGCCGCCGTCGCCACCGGGCACGTCTCGGAGGTCACCTCCAGCGTCGCCGGCCGCAAAGCCCTGACCCTCGACAAGATCACCTACGCCGAGGGCCAGAACACCCTCGCGGTGGGCAAGAATCTCGCGGTCGGCACCGCGGAAGGCGCTCCGGTCGTCAAGATCGAGTCCATCGTCGGCAACCCGGCTTTCCCGCGGATCTGGCTCCAGGGTCCGGCGGCCCTCACGCTTTTCCTGGTCGGCCTCGGGCTGATCTACTGGTTCGTGGGCATCCGTGCCCGCTCGGTTGATTTCCTCATCGCGACCGACGCGGAGATGAAGAAGGTCAACTGGTCCAGCCGCAAGACGATCGTGGATTCGACCTGGATGGTCGTCGGGGCTTCGGTCCTGATCGCCGGGCTGATCTACATCATCGACATCATCTTCCAGTGGTTCTTCGCCCTGATCGGGGTTCTCGCCCGCTGATCGGGCTCGGGTTTCGACGGGTGGCTACCATCGGTGGTCGGTTGGGTTCGGTCTTGCGAGCCTGACGTGGTCGGGGGGACATGGGCGGGGGCGTCCTTTGCAGTGTTCGGTTCGGCGTGTCGGCAGAGCTCCCAAGCAACGGGGCATCTTCCGACGACATCACTCGGAAACAGGATCAGACCTTCGCCCCTTGCGGGCCGATTCAGGAGCGGGCCATGAAAGAAGCCAAAGTGAACCAGGATGCCCCCGTCATTCAGACCACGGAGCGCGTCGGCCTCCTCGGGACCGATGAGCCCCTCCGCACGCCCGGCATGGACTGGTTCGTCCTTCGCGTCGCCAGCAACAAGGAAAGCTACGTCCGCGACACCCTCCTGCGCAAGGTGCAGATCGAAGGGATGTCCCACCTCGTCAACCGCTTGCTGGTGCCCACCGAGAAGACCCGCACCATCAAGAACGGCAAGCAGAAGATCACCGAGACCAAGCTCTATCCCGGGTACGTCTTCGTCGAGATGCGCCTCGAGCCCGACGGTCGGATCCCGCAGGATGTGTTCTTCCTCATCAAGGAAACCACCGGCGTGGGCGACTTCGTCGGCACCGCCGGCCGCCCGGCTCCGATGAAGGAACACGAGATCGAGAAGATGCAGAAGGACTCGCGCAAGCCCGAGGACGAGCCGACGCTCAAGCTCACCTTCGAGAAGGGCGAGCACGTGGTCATCAAGGAAGGCCCGTTCCAAAGCTACGAGGGCACGGTCGACGAGATCGATCCCGAGAAGGGCCGCCTCAAGGTGCTCGTCACGATCTTCGGCCGCCAGGCTCCGATCGAGCTCGAAGAGTGGCAGGTCGGCAAAGCCGAGCAGGCTTGAATCACGCGTGCAGGTCGATCAACCGCCCCACCACCGGGACGCCCGAGCAACTGGCTTTGCTCTGACGCCACGCGCGCCGATGAGCTTCGTTCTGCTGGGCCAGCGAGAGGTGAAACGGAAGGGCGGGGGCCGGCCGCTCGCGCTCGGCGTTGGCACGCTCAAGCGACTCGGCGAACGCCGGACGGAGCGAGCGGAATGCGGACGCGAGCGCCGGACAGACGGAAATCGGCTCAGATCTGAACATGACGCCGTTCTGGTGTCGAACGGGATGCCGGAGCCGGGCAGGCCTGTCCTACGCCCGCTCCGAGGGCTCTGCCGCCCATAAAACTCTGTCCGTCGCGGCACCAAAGCCATGGACGGGCCGCCCGGAAGGGTGACGCGGAAGATGCGGAACATGAGGTATGGACCGACGCGCTGCCCGCGGGCAGCACCCCCCACCAGCTAGTGAAGCAAGGACACCACGGTGCTGAGAACCGCCGATCTTGAGTACGAGCTGCCGGAAGCGAGCATCGCGACCGCGCCAGCGACCCCGCGGGACTCGGCTCGACTGCTCGTCCTTCCCCCCGACGGCTCACCAGCGATGCACCGGCGGGTTTCCGACCTCCCCTCGGTGCTTCGGCGGGGCGACCTTCTCGTCTTCAACGCGACGAGGGTGCTCCGAGCGCGGTTTGTCGGCCACCGGGCCGACACAGGCGGCAAAGCCGAGGGGCTTTTCCTTCGGGAAGCCGAACTGCCGGGCGGTGGAGTTGGCTGGATCTGTCTGGCCCGACTCAAGCGGATCGCGCCGGGCGTGGAGATCACCGTTGAACGCAAGCCCGGCGAAGTGGCTCTCCGGCTGCTCGCCGTCGCGCCCCAGACGGAAGAGCCCGGCGCCTGGCTCTTTGCTCCGCGCCAGCCGGAGGGAGCACCGGTCGCCGAGCCCGCGGCGGAGGTGCTGGAAAGGGCCGGGCTGACGCCGCTCCCGCCGTACATCCTTCGAGCCCGGACCCATCAGGGGCTCGAACGCCCCGAGGATGAGGATCACGACCGGTACCAGACCACCTTCGCCAAGGGTCAAGCCGGGTCGGTCGCAGCTCCGACCGCCGGGCTTCACTTCACACCCGAGCTTTTGGAGTCGCTGGCCCACGCCGGGGTCGAGCGGGCCGAGGTGACCCTCCACGTCGGGACCGGGACCTTTCGACCGGTCGAAACCGAGTTCGTCGAGGACCACCCGATGCACTCGGAGTGGTGCTCGATGTCTGCGGAGGCCGTCGAGCAGGTGCGGCGCGCCCGCGCGGAGGGGCGGAGGGTGATCGCGGTAGGCACGACCAGTGCCAGAACCCTCGAATCCTTCGCCCAAGCCGAGGAAAGAGGGGAGCTGCCCGAAAGCCTCGCGACGCGGATCCTGATCACGCCGGGGTACCCCTGGCGCTGGGTGGACGGCCTCCTCACCAACTTCCACCTGCCGCGTTCGACCCTCATGGCCATGGTCGCTTCCAGAATCTCGGCCGAGCCGGGTGTCGGGGTCGCCAAGCTCAAGGAGCTCTACGCCATCGCGCTCCGGGAGGGGTACCGGTTCTATTCCTTCGGCGACGCGATGCTGATCCAGCCGCGGCGTGGCTGAATCTGTGTCTGCCAAGGGGTGCGATGGTCGATACGATGGGCCGCTCGCCACAAGCGAATGGACTCGCCGACGGCGTGGCACAGGTGCGGCCGCATGCTCCTCGGAGAACTCACGCAAGGTCTTGGGATCACGCTTCTGACGCCCGGCGCGGCGGCGGTGCGGATCACGGACGTTACCGAAGACAGCCGGACGGCGCTGCCGGGGTCGCTCTTCATCGCGCGGTCCGGGCGGCAAGCCGACGGCCGCCAGTATGTGCTCGACGCGGTCGCGGCGGGCGCGACGGCGATCCTGACAGACGACCCCGAGCCGCTCCGAACCGGAAACGCCTGCCCTGCGGCGGCGATCGCTTCGACCAAGGACATCATGCTCGCCGCGGCTCAGGTCGCCGAGCGGTTCTACGGCAACCCGGCCAGGGTGCTCGCGTCGCGAGCGGGGATCCTCGGCGTCACGGGCACCAACGGCAAGACGACAATCACGTGGCTGACGTGGCAGATCCTGAACCGAGCGAGCATCCGCTGCGGGCTGATCGGAACCGTCGTGATCGACGACGGACGAGAGGTCGCCGCCGCCACGATGACCACGCCGCCGGCGGTTGAGCTCAGCCTGACCCTGGCCAACATGGTCGAAGCGGGGTGCCAGGCGGTCGTGCTCGAAGCCTCAAGCCACGCGCTGCACCAGCGACGCGTGGGCGCCCTCCCCTTCCGCGTGG
>JBIKTT010000121.1:0-6371 GCA_044347925.1 Phycisphaerales bacterium | reverse complement strand
CGCGGCCCGGCGGCTTTCGGCCCACGCCCGCGACCTCGCCCGCCGGAACAACACCGGGGCCGAGGGGTGCACGATCTGGCTCAAGCGCGAGGACCTTGCGCACACGGGCGCTCACAAGATCAACAACACGATGGGCCAGGCGATGCTCTGTCGCAAGATGGGCAAGAAGCGGATCATCGCCGAGACCGGCGCGGGGCAGCACGGCGTCGCGTCCGCGACCGCCGCGGCCCACTTCGGCCTCGAGTGCGACGTCTACATGGGCAGCGAGGACGTCCGGCGTCAGAAGCTCAACGTCACGCGCATGAAGATGCTCGGCGCTCGCGTGATCGAGGTCGACTCCGGAAGCCGCACGCTCAAGGACGCGACCAACGAAGCCATGCGCGACTGGATGGGCTCGGTCGAGAACACCCACTACATCATCGGGTCCGTCGTCGGCCCCCACCCCTTCCCGATGATCGTCCGCGACTTCCAGTCCATCATCGGGCTTGAGACCAAAGCCCAGTGCTTGCGGCAGTTCGCCAAGATGCCCGATGTCGTCGTCGCGTGCGTCGGTGGCGGGTCCAACGCGGCCGGCATCTTCTTCCCCTTCATCGATGACAAGAAGGTCCAGCTCGTCGGCGTCGAAGCCGGCGGCCGCTCGTCGCAGCCCGGCCAGCACGCCGCCAGCCTTTCCAAGGGCGAGCCGGGCGTGCTCCACGGCTCGCTGAGCTATGTGCTTCAGGATGAGTTCGGCCAGACGGCGGACGTTCACTCCTGTTCCGCGGGCTTGGACTATCCGGGCGTGGGCCCCGAGCACGCTTCGTGGAAGGACTCGGGCCGCGTGCGGTACACGGCGGTCACCGACACGCAGGCGCTCGACGCGTTCCTGCTGCTTGCGCGCACGGAAGGGATCATCCCGGCCCTCGAAACATCGCACGCGATCGCCGAAGCGGTGCGCCTGGCTTCGACCATGACCAAGGACCAGAACCTCGTCGTGAATCTGTCGGGCCGCGGCGACAAAGACGTGGAAGAAGCGAGCAGGCTCTTGAGCTTGCGGGACCAGGCCAAGCAGAACGGCTAAGGACGGCAGGCGGGAGGGTCAGGCGTGAAGGGTCGGACGCGCCATCGCGGACGGATGATCGGGCTTGCGGCGATCGCCGGAGCCGGCGCTGTGCTTTGGCCGGTCCGCGCGGACCTGAATCAGCCCGCGGCCCAGCCCGCTGAACCGGCGACGGCTGCACAGGCCGCTTCGCCCGAGCCGACCGCCGAAGACCGCGCCCGTGCGCGCGAACAGGTCGATGCACTTCTCTTCGAAGGGGCAAGCCCCGAGCAGCAGGCGGAGATCGAAGCGGCCCTCAAGATCGGCTACGGGTCGCTGTTGACGCGTGAGCTCCTGGGACGCATGGCGCAAGGCCGGCCCGTCCCCGGGTGGGCCGTGGACTCGGTGGTGCGAGCGAGCGAAACCTGGGACGAAGCTTCGGCAGACCCGATGGCCCGGGCTTTGGCGGGCGCGCGCACGCGGCCGGCCGCCGAGGCACTGATCTCGATGGCGGACCGGATGCGTGGCAGAGCCGGGCGCGAAGCCGTGCTGGGCGGGCTCGTCGATCTCACCGGGCGCGACGACCTCCCGGCGGAGATCCCGGCGTGGCGGACGCTGCTTCAGGAGACGGCGGGCTGGTCGGATGAGCGCTGGTTCCGGGCGATCGCGGAGTGGCAGGCGCAGCGTGCGGCGCGGCTCGCGGACATCGAGCGCCGCGCCTCGTCGCGTCTGCTCGACACGCTTAAGCAGATCCACGTGACGACGCCGGCGACGGAGCGGTCCAAGCTTCTTTCGACGCTTCTGTCGGACCCGCTGGTGGAAGTTCGGCTTCTGGGGATCGATCTGGCGCTTCGCGAACTCGCCTCGGCCAACCCGCTTGGCCCGGAGGTGGCCACGAGCTCGCTTCGCCTGCTGGCGGACACGGACGAGGGCGTGCGGGCGACGGCGGCGGGCCTGGTGCTTCAGCTTTCGCCCGCGGGCGCTTCGGAAGTGGCGGCGGGCGCGCTGGCCCGTGAGACGTCGCCGAAAGCCGCGATCCCGCTGCTTCGGCTGGCGATCCGGGCAAGCGGGCAGACGGCGGTCGATCAGGCGATCGCGTGGCTTGAGAATCCCGACCGAGGACCCGAGGGCGCGACGCCGACGGATATCTCGCGGGCGTGCCGAGACGCGGCGGTCGATCTGGCGTGGCACCTGACGCGTCGCGGCATCATGAACTCGGTGACCGACCGTGCGCGGGTGATGACCTCGGTGCGCGGGATCCCTGCGGGCGAGCTTGCTCCCGGCGGGTGTTTCCTGACGGGTCTTCTCGGGGACGCCACGGATATCGAGCGGATCGCGGGACTGTTGACTTCGACGGACCCGGCGATCCGTCTCGCGGCGGCGGAGACGGTGGTGGTGTACGCGGCCCATCTGGATGCGCTGCTGGCGGCCGCGCGGGCTGATTCGCGGCTTGTGGAGGTCGCGGTCCGCGGCGTGCAGCTCCATCGGCAGACCGCCGAGGGCTTTGTCGCCATCGAGCGTGTGACCGTCGGCAGGCCCGAGCTTCGCCGTGTCTCGCTCGTCGCCGTCTCGGACGTTCTTCCCGCGCCCGAAGTGCTGATCGCCATCGAATCGATCGTCGGCGAACAGGATTTGAAGGAAGCCGTGCTCAGCACGCTTGCTCGACGCGAGCGCGTCAGTTCCGAACGGGTGGATGAAGCGCGAGCCCGGGCCATCGCCGACGGCCTCGTCCGTCTCGCTCGCGTGCGCGTCCAGCTTGGCAAGCCGGCCGAAGCGATCGCCGCTCTCGATGTCCTTGCCGACATCAGCCAGATCCCCTCGGTCAAACCCCGGCTTGATGAAGCCGAAGTCGCCCGACTCCGCGTCGGCGCGTTCGTGCGGCTCGGGCGTCTCGCGGACGCGGAAGCTTCGACCGGTCCGAGCGATGCCGAAGGGTGGCTCGACGGGCTCTCGGCCGTGACGGACAAGCCGTTCGCCAAGGACGTGCTTGAACGGATCGACGCGCTCTTCCTGGGATCGATGACCGAGGGACAGTTCGCGAGGCTCCAGACGATCCGCCGGTCGATCGAGACCTCGCCCAATCCGGATGATCCCAACGCGGACCAGACGGCACGCTCGCCTCGGTAGTGGTACCGTCCGTCCATGAACGAGCCCGTATCCCTCCCAGGCGATGCTCCGCGACCGCTGCCCCGCGTGCTTGGCTTCTGGGGCGTGACCGCCGTCATGATCGGCATCGTGATCGGGAGCGGCATCTTCCAGAAGCCCTCGACGATCGCTCAGGAGATCGGCGACCCTTGGACGATCCTGGGCCTGTGGGTTCTGGGCGGGGTGCTCTCGCTTTGCGGAGCTTTCACCTACGCCGAGCTTGCGACGATGTTCCCGCAGTCGGGCGGGGTCTACGTCTTTCTGCGAGAGGGGTACGGCCGCGCCGGGCGCTGCATCGCGTTTGTCTTCGGCTGGACGTACATGCTGATCTCCAAGCCCTTCGCGGCCGCGGGGATCGCCTACATCCTTGGCATCAACGCCATCCCGCTGCTGGGCCTCGCCGTGATGAAGCCGGGCCCGGACGGACAGTTCATCCCCGACGCGGATGCCAACGCGCTGCGGGCCAAGATCCTGACGTCGGTCGTGCTCATCGCCCTGACGCTCGTCAACATCCTCGGCGTCAAGCTCGGAGCCCGCGTGGCGGGCTTCCTCACGATCATCAAGGTCGGGGCTCTCATCGCCATCGCGCTGCTGGCCTTCCTGGTCGGGGAGCGAAACCCGCAGGCCTTTGTCGCCAGCGCCCCCGCGGTCGAGAAAGCCTGGTACCTCGCCGCGGTGGTCGCCATGAGCGGGATCATGTGGACCTACGACGGCTGGAGCGACGTGGGCGCGATGGCGGGCGAGGTCAAGGACGCACGGCGTCGCCTCCCGATCTGCTACATCGCGGGCACGCTCGCCGTCACGGCGATCTACGTCGGCGTGAACGCGGCATACTTCTGGATCATGTCGATGGACGAGATGCGGTCTGCCCCCGGCGGGAGCGTGGCCCCGGTCGTGGCGGGAAGGCTTCTGGGCGAGCACGCCGGGACGATCGTCGCGCTCATCATCGTGGTCTCGACCCTGGGCAGCACGCACGGGTCGATCATGACGGGGGCCCGCGTGAGCTTTGCCCAGTCGCGGGATGGGCTCTTGTTCGCCTTCCTGGGGAGGACGCACCCGAGGTTCGAGACGCCGGCGGTAGCTCTGCTCATCCAGGTCGCCCTTTCGCTCACCGCCCTCTGGACGCTGGCCGGCTTCAACGAGATGGCGGACGGCTTTGTCTTTACGATGTGGATCTTCTACGGGCTTGCGGGGCTCTCGATCTTCACGCTGCGGTGGACGCGGCCGGGCGCGGAGCGGCCGTACCGATGCCTGGGGTACCCGGTGGTGCCGGCGGTGTTCGTGCTGGCGGCTCTGGCGATGACGGTGCTCTCGATCATGGACGACGTGAAGAACCCGGCGACGACCTACGCCACGCTGAAGTGGCTCGCGGTCCTCGCGGCGGGCGTACCGGTCTATTTCCTCTGGGAACGTCTCCGCGGGCCGAAAGCCCCGGCGGCCTGAGCCCGACGGTCAGTCCTTCTTCTCTTCCTTCACGACCCGGGGGAGCAGATCCGGGGCGCAGGCGAGGTTAAAGGCCGTCACGGCCATGCACGTCGAGGACTGCTTGAGGTACGTCTCGATGGCGAGCTCGTAGGTGTCGTTCTGCGTGTGCCAGCCGAACCCGTAGTCCGCCCGGCCCACCTCGTCCCAGAAGAACCCCGGCACGCCGATCTGGTTGAAAGCCGCGTGGTCGGACGACCCGTGCGTCTCGATGTTCTTGCCCGTGTTCCTGACGTTCACATTCAGGTACTTCTTGTCCACTTCATCGAAGAAGACGTTGTTGACCGGGGCCGTCGCCGCCGCGAGGTAGTCCACCTGGTTCTCCGCCGCCGGCAGGCCCCCCTGATAGTTCGTCCCGCCGTCGTCGACAAAGCAGGCGGAGACCGTCTTCAGGATCTCCTCCTTGTGAAGCTTGACGTACCCGCGCGCCCCGAGCAGGCCCTGCTCTTCGCCGGTCCAGTTGATGAACCGGATCGTCCGCTTGGGCTTGGCACCGCTCGCGGCCAGAATCCGGGCCGCTTCGAGGACGACCGCCGACCCCGTCCCGTTGTCCGTGGCCCCCTGGCTGCCGGGCCCGTCCCAACTGTCGAGGTGCGCCGAGACGATCACGACCTCCTCGGGCTTCTCCGTGCCCTTGATTTCCGCGATCGTGTTGAAGCAGGGGATCGGCCCTTGCGTCAGGGTGTGCTGCAGGTCGACCTCGATCTCCACCGGCTCCTTGTCGGCCAGGCGGGAGTTGATGCAGTCATAGTCGCTGAGGCGCACGACGATGTGGATGTCGTCGGCGATCTCGGCCAGCGGCCGCTCCTTCCATCCCGGGGCCCCGCCGGTCCAGACCCTCTCATCCCGGGTGGTTGAGATGAACCCCGCGACCCCGTCGAAGATGAGCCGTTGGGGCAGGGCGATCTCTTCCTGCTTCTTCTTCCCCTCCGCGACTTCCTTCCTGGCTTCCGCCCGCGCCTCGATGCTGGTCGAGAGGCGATTCCGGACGCCCCG
The DNA here is from genome assembly GCA_044347925.1 of Phycisphaerales bacterium. Taxonomy (GTDB): domain Bacteria; phylum Planctomycetota; class Phycisphaerae; order Phycisphaerales; family UBA1924; genus UBA2396. Next base: position 730 of record JBIKTT010000121.1, on the reverse strand, counting down.
CATCCCCACGGCGGGCTCGGCGGGAAGAAGGATCCACTTGCCCTTGAGGGATTCGCGGACCGCGGCGTATTCCTCGTCGGTCGACGGAGCCCGCACGACCTCGGCCCGGACCACGCCCTGCGTCCCTTTCGTCCAGGCGGGGCTTGAGATCTGCATGTCGCGGACCTTCTTGTACTCGGTGACCTTCTGGCCGTCCTTCTCGCGCTCATCGCGGAGGACCACGGTCGCCCGAGAGGGCCCGCGGTCGAACCGGGTGGCGATGCTCCCCCACTCTTCGAGGCGGGCGTTGGACAAACCCCAGAGGTCGTACTGGGCCTTGGCCCACTTGTTGGCTGTCTCCAAACGGGTGGAGCCGGTGAGGCGGGGGCCGATCTCCTTGGTCAGGTGCCTGAGGTGGGACATGACCTGGTTGTTGTTCTTCCCCTCCTCCAAGATCTTGGCGATCGTCGCGGCGTCACCCATGGGGATGGCGGGGACGGGGACCTCCTTGCCGTCGACGAAAGCGACGGCGGGGCGGGGCGCTGCGGGGGACTTGGCAGGAACCGCCGGGGTTTCTGCGGGGGGAGCGGGATGGGTGGGGACAAAGGCGAGGGCCGGGGCGATGGGCGCGAGCCCGGCCAGCAGGAAGAGCGAACCGGCGGAAAGGGCGCGGAGGGAGCGGGAGCAGATCTTCATGGTCCGAGTGTACCCAAAGACAGTGGAGGCGGGGACGCGGGGATGGGGGGACGCG
>JBIKTT010000120.1:0-6386 GCA_044347925.1 Phycisphaerales bacterium | reverse complement strand
CACGTACATCTGGGAGCACGCGGCGCACAACCCGATCACGGGCGACCTGTTGTGCCACATCCACTTCGCGTTTCCGGACGGGACGCGGATGAACAAGGCGTTCACGTACGACTGGCGGCTTTGGACGCTGCCGGAGGTGCGGGAGCTCTTGGAGGAGGCGGGATTCGGGCGGGTGACGGTGTACTGGGAGGGTGACGAGAAGGACGAGCACGGGAACGCGACGGGGGAGGGGAACGGGAAGTTCGCTCCGAGCACCAAGGGCGAGGTGTGCGCCGGGTGGATCGCGTACCTGTCGGCGGAAAAGAAGCCGCGATAACCGCGGGGCGGAGGGGGGAAATGCGCGGGTGAGCGTGCAACAATCTGGAGATGTCCGCCCTAGCCAGCCACTTTCAGGAGCACGCCGAGGTCTTGGCCGCCGTGGACCGCGGCCTGGTGCGGGTGGCGAAGGTCTTTGACGGGCAGCTTCAGTCCAAGCTTGAGCCGGTGCGGCGGCTGGTGCAGCATGTGGAGCATTATCGGGGCAAGATGCTCCGGCCGATGCTGACGCTGGTGTGCGGGATGGCGACGTCGGCGGAGGGGGAAGCGGGGCTGACGCGCGAGCACGACGTGTGCGCGGCGGTCATCGAGATGGTGCACATGGCGACGCTGGTGCACGATGACGTGCTTGATGAAGCGGCGCTGCGGCGGAAGTCGCCGACGCTGAACTCGCTGTACGGGAACGAGCCGGCGGTGATCCTGGGCGATTTCCTGATCGCGTCGGCGTATCACCTGTGTTCGACGCTTGAGACGACGGGGCCGAGCCGGGCGGTGGGTCGCGCGGCGGTGGTGACGGCTTCGGGGGAGCTGCTTCAGCTTCACCATCGGGGCGATTTCGGGCTGACGGAAGCGACGTACTTTGAGATCATCCGTGGGAAGACAGCGGAGCTGATCGCGACGGCGTGCGAGCTTGGAGCGGCGGCGAGCGGAGCGGACCGGGCGGTGGTGTCGGCGCTGCGGGAGTTTGGCCTTGAGATCGGAGCGGCGTTCCAGATTCAGGATGACATTCTGGATCTGACGGGTGATGAGACGACGGTGGGGAAGACGCTGGGGCAGGATCTGGCGAAGGGGAAGGTGACGCTTCCGCTGATTCATCACCTGGCGACGATCCCGCCGGCGGAGCAGGCGGTGTCGGTGGCTTTGCTTCGGGAGGCGGCGGGCGAAGGCGGGGCGCGACGGGTGGCGGGGCAGCTTGTGGCGCGGGTGGAGCGGACGGGTTCGCTTGCGGCGGCGGGGACGAGGGCGGCGGGGTTGATTGCGTCGGCGAAGGCGCGGCTTTCGGTCTTGCCGGAGTCGGCGGCGAAAGCGGCTTTGGGGTCGATCGCGGATGCGGTTTTGACGCGGCGGGCGTGAGGGTGCGGTGAGAGAACGGCGTTGACGGACGCGCGGGGTTTATTGGAACCTGTCGTTCCGCAAGATCGGTGCCACACGCCGAAGTCGGATTTCAGCAGGGGTGATCGATATCGACTTCTCCCACCTTCGAGACATTCTGACCCTTCCTGGCGCTCCGGTGAGCGCCGATAGCATCGCGCGTGCTGAGAATCTACTTCAGTGTTCGTTCGAGGAAAGCTATCGGCTTTTCCTTCGGCAGTGCAATGGGGGTATTCTTGACGCTCGTTATGTCGCGGCGGGCTACTACCCCGATCGTCTCTTCGGCCTTCGGCAGGATGAGGAGGAGCTGAACCTTTTCGCGGCCGCAGAGCGGCATTCGTTCTGCAAGGCGAACGAGCTCGTCCCGATCGGAAGCTCAATGTGGTCCGGATTGTTGTGCGTTTCCGTCAGTCAAGCCAATCATGGCACAGTGTTGATATGGGACACCAACACGGATCGCGCTACGGAGACCTTCAGCTCCTTTCGCGAGTTTGCAGGGTGCTTAAGGCCTGCGGAGCATCAACCGGAAGCGCAGTTGCTCATCAAGCGGGGCGCTGAGATGTTCAGCGATGGACGCTTTGAGGATGCTCATCGCGTTCTGGTCACTGCTTGGACTCTTGAGCGTGCTGGACTGGCCGCGTACTGGCTCGGCCGCGTATCAGTGAAGAAGCAGATGCATGACGAAGCGATGGCTTGGTTTCGCCTCTCGCATGAAACGAGCCCGAGGAACCCGAAATTCGCGACCGAGTACGCGGCTTTGCTCGTCTCGGCTGGCCAGCATGCGGCGTCGCGGGAACTGCTCATGCGTGTTCTCGCTGCACAGCCCACATATGGTCCGGCACGGAAACTGTTGGAGCGATTGAATGAGCTTCATCGCGAAGAATGAGAGCGGGTGGCACCGCTGGTTTCACTGGATCGGTGCCACCAGCCCGGCGAGAACCCCACCGGAGCGGATCGTGCATGCCCAATGTGCGACCATCCACCGATCGCCGGAGGAACCGGCGATCGGTGGCACGGGTTGGTCTAAATGATCGGTGCCACTCGCCAATCACTTCAATCGCATCAATTCGACCCACTTGTTCGGTCTGCCGTACGCCGCGTCGCGAAGTCGATCCTCGACATGTTCCGCACTCCACACAGCCATGGACTCAAGCCCGATGACAGCCGCCCTTTGAGTCGGAGTGATGATCCCTAAATGGTAAACACTGATATCATCGGAATTTGTCTTTGATTGCACAAAGAAACGGGGGACAACAAATTCTTTGAGCATCGCAGGATCGCATTCACCGATCTTCGTCCAGCGTCCAGACGTGATCGCGCTCTTCATCACAAAGATCGTGAACATGGTGTCGGAGGCGCGAATCGCGGGTGGCGACTCGGATCTCATGAAACTAGGAGCGAGGAACGCAAAGGTTGTGAACGAATGGATGCAAACGGCTTGCACGAAGTGACCGGGCTCGTACTCGACGATGACGATCGTGCCGGGACGCGCGGCTGTTTGACGCTTTGCTTTCTTCATGTGCGGTAGCTCAACACTCAATTGCCGAACATTCTCTTCGCCGGCGGGTGGCACCGATCCCGGCATCGAGGCGTGCCACCGATCGCCGGTTCCTCCGGCGATCGGTGCCGATGATCCGTGCGTGTTTGTTCCCGCGAGCATCTCATCTCCAGCCTTTCCAATTCTCCCATCCCGCGCCCGGAGGCGGGTCGCACTCAATCAGCGGTTCCGGGCCGCTCTCGCCAGTATACCGGGCCCACCATCGGGCGCTGGACCATTTCCAGTCCGCGGGTGAAGCGCAAAGCCCGCGTTCCACAGGATGGCGATGGATGTACCGAAGCTCACGCGTCATCTCTTCGCCGTTGCGGCAGCAGCGGTCAAACCCGCCACCCTTCTGCCAGAATCGAGGCTTGCCGACCGCGTGGAGGGAGATGTCGGCGGAGATCGGGGCTTTGGTCTGCTTCCAGCGGGCGATGACCCGCTGAGCGACCGACTATTTAATGAGCGCGAGGATGCGTTCGGTCTGGTCCGGTTCGCCATCCCCTGGCCGCGGCGGGATCAGGAGGAGATGAACATGCTCCGGCATCACGACCCACCGAAGAGCCGAAAGCCCCATCGCTCGCGAGCCGCTCCCAAGCGGTCCGCGAAAGCCCGCGCGATCCTGGGGGTTCGACAGGAGCGGCTGGCGCCGCTCGCACGAGAATGTCAGAAACCGAACCTCGCCGTAGGCCGCCGTGCGAACCATCCGCTTGCGGAGTGCGGTGTCGACGTCCGAGGAAGCCGAGAACGACGGATGTATCGCGAAAGCGTACCGGGGAGGCTTACCCGGACGCCCATCCACCGATCATCGGAAGACCGATGATCGGTGCCACGGGTCGAGGACGGTGATCGGTGCTATCTGCCGGCAAGACCCTTGCTGGCGCAGCGGGCTCGTTGGCGCGGGGGCGAAATCTGGGCTTGACCCGGGTGGGGGCGTCGATGGCGGTCCATCCACCGATCATCGGAGGACCGATGATCGGTGCCACGGGTCGATGACGATGATCGGTGCCACGGCCGTCCGCCGATGATCGGTGCCACGGCCGCCCGGGTCCCTACCCCCCCGCCACTCCGGCAGCCCCGGGGAAATGGGCTTGACGCGGGCTGGGGGTTCGGGTATTCTTGTTGAGAATGACTTCTCAGAGTCATTATGGGTCGGAGCGGGCGGGTCGCCGGGGGTGGCGGCTTTCGCGGGTTTTGCCTGCGCTGGCGCTGCTGGTTTCGTTTGCGACGCAGGTCGGGGTGCGGGCTTCGCACGTGCACCGTGTGGCGGAAGCGTCGGTGGCGTGCGGGGGGCATGGGCATGAGCACCGGCATGGGGACGCGGGTCACCATCACCACGGGCACGAGCATGGGGGCGGGCAGGGTGAGGAGCGGGGTGGCGGGTCTGAGCGGGATGACGATTCGGCGGCGTGCGAGGTTTGTCAGAAGCTGACGATCGCGCGGTTCACGTCGTTTGTGGGCGGGGCGCCGGTGGTGCTCTCGCTTGCACCCAGGGTTGCGGTCGCGGTGGCGGCGGGAGCTTCGGAAGAGGCTCCGAGCTTGCCGGCGCGGAGAGCGGCGTCTCGCGGGCCTCCGGCTGTCGCGTGATCCGGCGATTCATCTCTCGGTCCGCTTGAGGCGGGCGTCTGGCTGAAATGCAGCCGTTGCGCCTGGCCGTCTGTCGTCAGCCTTCTTCGAATCAAGCGGCGATCGCTGGCGCGATCGTCTCTTTGGAGCCGTTTATGCGGCGTGGATTCACGCTCATCGAGCTTCTGGTTGTGATCGCGATCATCGCGCTTTTGATCTCGCTGCTTCTGCCGGCATTGGGGAAGGCGAGGCAGGCGGCGCGGGTGGTGAAGGACCTTTCGCAGGTTCAGAACCTTCAGCGGGCGCAGCTGATTTATCTGCAGGATTTCCGCGGGGCGTTTGTGGACGTCGGGCTTGCGCACGGCGGCGTGGGCGACCCGGATTCGTCGTTTGTGAAGACGCTTGCGGAGTATTCGGGCGGGTCGATCGCGGCGAAGAGCCCGCTGGACCGGAGCGCGTACTGGTCGGTGGAGCGTGGGGGGAGCGGGCTGACGATCGGCGGGGCTTCGCGGGTGACGAGCTACGGGATGAACAATTTCCTGTCGCGGAACTATGGGCCGCCGCCGGAGATCTCGCCGCGGGCGCCGTTTGACAAGCTTGAGAAGATCGTGATGCCGAACAAGACGGTGCAGTTCCTGCTGATGGTCGAGACCGGGGATTACGCGGTGTCGGACCATGTGCACGCGGAGGGCTGGGGCGGCGGGAACCGGGCGGCGGCGCTGGCGGCGACGGAGCTGTTCGCGTGGGCGGTTTCGGGGACGAAGGGGGCGGCGACGGCGATCTCGAACTATGGGTATGTGGATGGGCATGCTGCGACGCATGCGTTCCAGGATGTGTATATCGATCGGACGGCGAATCGGTTTGATCCGCAGGTCGCTCGCTAAGAGCGTTCGCGGCGGGTGGTTCGACGTTGGGATCTGACAAGGAGTGAATCATGAGATGTGCTTTGTTGGCATCGTGCGCGGTGGCGGCGCTGAGCGGTATGGCGATGGCGCAGCACCAGGGCGACATTCTGCTGAACGTAGTCGAGGGGCGGATTCAGACCGGAGCGGTGCTTGACGGCGGCGGCGTGGATCTGGATGAGCGGGTGTTCATCAGCACGCTTGGCGTGGCGTTTCCGGATTTCACGGACGATCCGGGGTTTGACTGCGTGCCGGGGACGTTTCCTGCGAACTCGAGCGTGGGGTTCCGCGTGCGGGCGGCGCTGCGGGAGTGGGACGGGAGCGGGTTTACGTCGATCCCGGATGAGCGGCTTGAGGTTTCGTTCGGGCCGCTTGGGCCGGTGGTGACGCCGCTTGCGGATGAGGTGGTGAACGGGTTCACGATCCGTGTGGGGGCGAACGGGCAGTGGCACCGGCACCTTGAGTATGTGCTTGCGTCGCCGGCGGAGACGGGGGTGTATCTGCTTGAGATGAGCTTGTACACAAACGCTTCGGGGATCGGGGAGAGCAAGCCGTTCTGGGTGGTTTTCGATCAGAACGCGGGGACGGCGACGGTTGAAGCGGCGGTGGCGTGGGTCGTGGCGAACAAGCTTTGCCCGGCGGATTTCAACCGCGACGGGTTCATCGATTTCTTCGACTACGACGATTTCGTGACGTGCTTTGAGACGGGTGTGTGCGGGGAGGGCGCGACGGCGGACTTCAACGGCGATGCGTTCGTGGATTTCTTCGATTACGACGAGTTCGTAGCGGCGTTCGAGGTCGGCTGCGGCTGAGCGTGGGCGGTTTGGGGCGGGCGGAGGGCGGGGTGAGGGCGATCAGCGTGTGTTTCGCTGACGAGATGAGAGAGTCCTTTTGCACTTGGAGGCATAGCGATGAACATGATGAAGTATGCGGTGGCGGCGGCGGGCGTGATGGCGGGTTCGGCGATGGCCGAG
>JBIKTT010000119.1:0-6417 GCA_044347925.1 Phycisphaerales bacterium | reverse complement strand
CTGCTTGGGAACAAGATGTGGACGATGACCGTCTGGCGGGATGAACCATCGCTCAACAGCTTCGTAAGGTCGCCGCTCCATCGGGAAGCCGTCCGCAAGGGCTTGGGAGGCGTGCTGCGAGGAAAGTTCCTTCGATTCGAGCACCCGACCGACGCCGCGCCCCCAAGCTGGGACGACGTGCTCGCACAGATGCAGGCGATCGAGTACATCGAGTACGGTTCGGCGAGCGCCGGCGCAGCGGAATCGCGATAGAGCGAGGCGGACCCGCGCTACGCGGCCGCGCGGCTCTGCTCCTGGAAGAGCACGCGACTGAGGTGTCCCATCGCCGCGTCAAAGAACACGCTCCACGATTCGCCAAGCCCGCTCTCGCTCCACGCGGGTCCCTCAAGCTCGCTCAAGGCCTGCAGGAAGACCGTCCGGAACTCGCGGTAGTGCTCCAGGGTCGCTCCCGAAGCGGCGTGTACGCGAGCGAGGCGGAGCAGCCCCTCCGACCACTCCGCATAACTCGCGCTCGCGTACACGACCGCTCGGAGCGTCCGCACCAGATCGCTTGCCAGTTTCGCTTCCCGCCCCGCCGTGAACTTCCGCGCCGCCAGCGACCGGGAAGCCAGCCGGTGTACCACCAGCTCGGCGAGCAGAGCCCGCCGCGGCTTGAGCGATCGGAAGTGCTCCCGGACTCGGGCCAGGTGCTCGGTGTACGGCCCGGCGGCGAAGGGCGACGGCTCGGCGATGGAATCGAAGGATGACGGGGCGTGGTCGGTCAAAAAAGAACTCCTCGCCGCATAGGTCGGCGGCGAGGAGCGTGGTCTGCACTTGATTTCAATCGCCAGAGGTTACTGGACGAGGCGAGGACCGCCGCCGGCCCCACCGCCCGCATTCGCGCCACCGGCCGGAGCTTTCGGCCCGACGTTGATCTCGCCGTTGGCCTGCTCGTACTGGCGGATGAGGTTGTAGAGGCTTATGGCGGCCCGCTTGGCGCCGACCCAGGTCATGACGCAGCGGCTTCCGATGGCGATGTTGATGACGGGCTCGCCCCCGGGGCCCTGGGCGGGCTGGTGGATCCCGAAGTCCAGGAACACCTCCTCGGGGGTGTAGCTGGTCACGACCGTGTTGGCGTAGGTCGTCGTCATCCGGCTGGGGTCGATCCGGAGCTGGGGTTGACGCTGTTCGGGCTGGGGGTTGTCGGCCATGGGGATCCCTTCCTGAGCTCACCGCCGGAGGTCAAACCCACACGCGCGGACGGCCCGCGCGGGCACCAAGGTCGACCTGCTCTCCTGCGAGGAGCGGGCGGCATCGTACACCTCCAACCCGCTCCCGGCAGCCGACTGAAGCGCGTTTCATGACCCGTCGGCCCGCCAATCTTCACACTCCGAGGCTTCCCGAACCGCGGCGGAATCAGTACGATTTATCGCATGGCCCCCGTGGCGACCCGAACGAAAGCAAAGCCAGCCCGCGTCGCCGCTCTTGATGTCGGGAGCAACGCCGTCCGCCTCATGATCGCGGACATCACCAAAGCCGGTGGGTTCAAGGTCCTGCGCGACGACCGCGTCGCCACCCAGCTCGGCAAAGGACTCGCCGACACCGGCCTCCTCAACCCCGCCGGCATCGCGTCCTCCGTCGAAGCCCTCGGGACCTTCGCCAAAGCCGCTCGCAAGCCCGGGATCAACGCCGTGCGCATCGTCGCGACCGCCGCTGTTCGCGAAGCTCGCAACGGCCGGGCGTTCCTCGAACGCGTGCACCGCGAGACCGGCTTGGAAGTCGATCTCATCTCGGGCGATGAAGAGGGTGCCCTCGCCTATCTCTCCCTCGCCCGACGGTTCGACGTCGCCGAGGTCCCCGCCGCTTCCATCGACATCGGCGGCGGGTCGGCTCAGGTCATCCTGAGCACGCACGGCGTCGCCGCCCGCGTCGTCTCGATGCCCCTGGGCGCGGTCCGGTTGTCCGACCAGTTCGGCGGCTGGGTCGCCATGGCGACCAAAGCGTTTCCCAAGCTCTGCCGGTTCATCGATGACCAGCTCGAGTCCAAGCTCGACGCAACGCCCATCAAGCCCAGGATCCTCGTCGGCACCGGCGGTGCCGTGACGTCCGTCGCGTACCTCGCGCAGGCGCACCGCGAAGAGACGGGCTCGCGCCGCAAGACCGACACCGCCGTCGATCATCGCACGCTCAAAGCCATGGTGCAAGCGTTCCGCGATGCGGCTCCGAACCTCCCGCCGTTCGCCGAAGGCGCTTCGCCCGACCGCGCTCCGATCCTGTTTGCCGGCCTTGTCGTGCTCGAACGCCTCACCGACCACTTCGGCATCCGCGTCGTGCACTCGCATTCGGGCGGCCTGCGCGAGGGCCTCTGCTGGTCGCTCGCGGACCGCGTGCTGACGCCGATGCCCGACGCTCTGGCCGCCGTGCGAGATTTCGCCGTCGGCGCCAAGTACGAGAAAGCCCACGCCGAGCACGTCGCCACGCTCGCCGGCCCGCTCCTGGCCGCCCTCGCGGACTTACGGCCCGTGCGAGAAGCCCTGCGGCACGAGCCCCGGGCCGCGACGCTTCTCGAAGCCGCGTGCGTCCTTCACGACGTCGGCACGATCGTGGGGTACGCCAAGCATCACAAGCACAGCCGCGACATCATTCTGAGCTCGGACATCCAGCACCTCTCCCGCCGCGACCTGCTCGTGCTCGCCAACATCGTGAGGTATCACCGGCGGATCGGCCCGAGCACCAAGCATGCCGCTTTCGCGGCTCTCTCCGCTCGCGATCAGCACCTCGTGCGTGTGCTCGCGGGGGTCCTTCGCGTCGCCGACGGCCTCGACCGCTCACACCAGGCCGTGGCTCGCGGCCTCAGCGTCGAGATTCGGAAGGGGTCGGTGACGGTGGCCGCCGAGCCGGCTTCGCCGAAAGCCGACCTCTCGCGTGAGCTCCGCGCCGCCCGCGCCAAGTCCGACGTGCTCGCGGCCGTGCTTGGCCTGAAGATCCGCGTGCAAGCCGCCAAGCGCGTCTCGGCTTGAAGCGTCTTCACGAAAGCTCGCAACCAATCCGACCAATGAAAAACCCCCGGGCACGGGCCCGGGGGTTTGATGTTCTCTCGACGTTCAGCCGCGATCAGCAGCCGGCTTCGAACGCGAAGACAAAGTCGTCGTAGTCGAAGAAGTCGGCGAAGCCGTCACCGTTGAAGTCAGCCGACTTGCCGGGCGGGCAGACACCCGTCTCGAAGCACTCGACGTACGCGTCGTAGTCGAAGAAGTCGGCAAACCCGTCGCTGTTGAAGTCCGCCGGGCAGGCCGGCGGCGTGCAATCGACGACCGTCAGGGTGACGCTGTCGACGGCAGCTTCCACGACCGACCCCGGCGCCGCGTCGGCCGCGATGAACCGGATGCGGAACTGGCTGGTGGACTGCGCCGCCGGGACCGGGAACGACCGGAGGTTCCAGCCGCCGCGAACTTCCGCGCCCGAAGGCCCGACGGTCTCGAGGTTGGTCCACGTCGTTCCGTTGTCGCCCGAGATCTCGACGACGAAGGTGTCGGATTCCGGAGCCGCGCCAACGTGGTTGGAGTACCAGCGGGCGTACGAGATCACCGCCGAACCCGCGGCGTTCATCGTCGGGCTCGTCAGCGTCGTCGTGCCGTCGTCCACGTCCGAGTTGCCCGCGACGTTGTCCGTCAGGAAGCAAATGCCCGAGCCGTCAAAGTCCGCACTCGGCACCGCGGCAGAGCGGGTCGGGTCGGACTCGGCCACCGGCGTGCCGCGGCCCCACGGGCCGTCGACCGCCGTCGTCGAAACCGTCCAGCCGCGATTGAGCTGGAAGTTGTCCGCGAACCGGACGATCGTGCCGAACGCCGCCGTCGCACGATACCCGTTCGCCGGGGCGCCGGCCGGAGAGACCACCGTCGACCCGCCCACAGCCTGCGCCGAGAACGAGTAGGTCACCTGCGAACCGCAAGCCTGCGCCGGGATCGTCGCGATGTACTGATTCACGCCGATCCGCGTCATCGCGGCCGTCGTGTTCGGGCCCGAGTCCACGCGGTACGTGAACCGGCCCGTGTTGTCCACGGGCGTACCGGCCACCGGCGTCACGTTCACGCGGATCTCCGTCGCGCGATTCGGCGAAAGCGAAGCCGGACGACCCTCCGGGAACGCGAAATCGATCAGCTGAAGGGCCGGGCCGTCCATGTTGTGCGCCGTGAACCCGGCGTTGATCTGCTGGTAGTGCGGCGTGCCGTTGTTGATGTTGCCGTCGTTGTCATCCAGCGTCAGCCAGTCCACCGTGATGTCCGGCGCGATCGTGCTGCCCGAGTGCATCGGAACCGCGTTCACGCAAAGCCGCGCGAGCAGCGTCCGGTAGTTCGGCACACCCGTCGCCACAAGCTCGTTCCGCGTCGACCACAGGCAGCCCGAAATCAGCTGGCCCGCCGTGTGGATCGGCACCGTGTTGGGATCCTGCGGATACTGAAGCGTGTTGTTCGCCGTGCGGATGCCCGCGTTGCAGTTGCTCTGGAACCCGAACCCGAGGATCGGCTGGTCGCCCATCAGCACGCCCATGCAGTCGCCCGTGCCCTCGCCGTACTGGCCCTGGCCCGAGCCGCCCGTGTTCACCACGTGGTGCCCGTACTCGTGGTGCACCACGTCGAAGAACGCCGTGTTGTGGCACCCGCTGCCCGCGTTGTAGAAGTTGATCGACGACCCGTCATAGAACGCGTTGCACGTCCCGGCGACGCCCACGTTGATCCGGAAGCTCGTCTGACCCGCGATCGTCGGATACGCCGGCGATGCCGTCACCACCAGATCGCGGATCAGGTTCGCCTGGATGTACGCGTTCACGCCCGCACGAACGAGCTCAACGTTGTTCGCCGCGTTCAGCTGCACGTTCACCGTGCCCGACCCCGAAGCCGACGTCAGCGCGACATCGGCGGACGGGTCGAACGTCCGGAAGAACCGGCCGCGAGGGCTCGTCGTCACCGTGACCGTGCCCGACGGCGCACCCGTCACCGAGTAGTTGCCGTTGACGTCGGCGAACGTCGAAACGCCGCCCGCCACGACCGTCGCGTACGGCAGACCCATGTCCACCTCAGGGTTGCACTCGGCGGTCTTGAAGCCCGAGGTCGAAAGCCCGGTGACGCGGCCGTTCACATCCGCGTTGTGGACCTGGCTTTCCGACCAGATCACCCGGCCCGTCGCCGCGTCGGCCACGATGATCCACTTGCCGTACCCGTCTTCACCCGGCTTGGCGGCCGTCGTCGCCGTGAAGAAGACCGCCAGACGCGGGGCTTCACGGTTGTCATCCACGCCCGTCCAGATCGTCAGCTCGGCCGGCGTAATCTCGCCGCCGATGATCGCGGGGAACCGAAGCTCCGCATCCGCGACCGCGGCTTGCAGCGCGGGAGCGTTCAGCACCGCCTGATCCACCGTGAAATTCGTGATCGGACGCAGCGCGTTGCCGACCCACACCAGGTCGTTCTCAGGCGTGTTGCGCGTCAGGAGGCGGACGTCGGAACGGAACACCGGGATGCCCTCGTGCGTCTGCACGTACGTCACCAGGTTGAACCGCAGGTTGCCCTCATCGTCCGGCATCAGCGGCGTCACGTTCGTGCCGTTGTTCGAAAGGGACCACGGAACCAGATCGCCCGCCGACACGCCGAACATGCTCGCGTAATTGCTGAGGAAGTTCGAAGCCGACGCCACCGCGTCCGTGCCCGTCGACAGGTTCGGACCGTACACGCGGCGGATCGACTCGCTGATCACGAGGAACCGCACGCCGGGAGCCTGGCTTTGCAACTGTTGGTACGCCGCGCCGTCGCGGGCCGCCGCCGCGCCGTCCACGCTGACCGACCTGTCCGCCGCAAGCGATGTGCCGGCGAAAGCGAAGACCGCCGCCGCCGAAAGTGCCACCCACCGTGCTTTGCCGTGCTTCATACGAACCTACTCCTCTTGTCCAAGATCCAATCCGAAGACTGGGACATACGCCAACCCAAGACCGTTCCCGAGAAACGGGACAACACGCCGGTCCGGACCGGAGACGCCAGACCAGAATAACGCAGGCGTTTAGCCTTTGTTCCCATCAATTCCCGGGAATCGGCGATTTTCGGGCGGAACTCCACCCCAACGGACCTTCACCCCCCCGGCCGGACCCTCCCCGGCCCCTGACAACCTCCTGAAATGGCCGCTTTGCCCCCCGCCCGACTACACTCGGTCGGTTCGCCGCCTTAGCTCAGTTGGTAGAGCAGCGCTTTTGTAAAGCGCAGGTCAGGGGTTCGAGTCCCCTCGGCGGCTTTAGGCCCGCTTCGAATAGTCGAACACGCCCCGGCCGGACTTGACGCCAAGCCGCCCCGCCGTCACCAGCTGCTTGAGCAGGGGGCAGGCCCGATACCGGTCGTTGTTCAAGCCATCAGCCAGCACGTCCATGATGTGCACGCACGTGTCCAGCCCGAT
>JBIKTT010000118.1:0-6441 GCA_044347925.1 Phycisphaerales bacterium | reverse complement strand
CCGCTCGCTGCTGCTGTATGCGACGATCGGGATGTGGAAGTCGTTCTGCGAGAGATACCGGGCCGAGCCGCCCCACTGGCTCCAGACCACGATCGCCCGGGCTTTCACGTCATTGGCGACGTGCCACGCGCCGTGGGCGAGCGCGGCGATCGTCGAGTATCGATCCATGAACTTCAGCGGCGGTTTGGCGGAAGGCGGGAGCGTCGTCTCGCGCGTCTCGGCCGCGGACACGATGCGCCGCATCGTGCTCACGACGAGCGCGGGGTGCTTGCCGGTCGCCGTCTCGGCGGAAAGCATGACCGCATCGGCGCCGTCAAAGATCGCGTTGGCGACGTCGCTGGCTTCGGCCCGCGTGGGGACAGCGTTCTCGATCATCGTCTCGAGCATCTGCGTCGCGACGATGCACGGCTTGCCCCACTCGGCACACTTGGCCACGATCTCCTTCTGAGAGACCGGGACGCGCGCGATATCCATCTCAACGCCCAGATCGCCGCGAGCGACCATGACGCCGTCCGCGGCCTGCACGATCCGGTCCAGATCGGCCAGAGCCTGCGGCTTTTCGATCTTCGCGACCACCGGCACCCAGTTCGCCGGGTCGTCCTTGCTTCCGCCGCGGCACTCGAGAGCCATCGAGTTCAGGCGTTCCTTCAGCTCGGTTACTTCCTCCGCCCGACGCACGAACGAGAGCGCGACATAGTCCATGTCGTTCTCGACGGCCCAGCGGGCGCACTCCCAGTCCCGGTCCGTGATCGCCGGAGCCGAGATGTTGCTCTGCGGCAGGTTGATGCCCTTCCCCGACGTGATCAGGCCGCCCACGATCACGCGGCAGCGAAGCTCACCCCGCTCCTTGTTCCGTTCGACCGCGAGCATGCGGATCGCGCCGTCGTTGACGAGCACCTTGTGGCCGGGCTCGACCTCGGAGATGAGCTTTTCGTACGTGACGGGGAAGACAGCGAGCGAGTCGCCGCCGAACTGCCGCTCAAGGCCGGCGAGCGGCATTCCGATGCGGAAGATCACATCGTGCCCGGCTTCGACGGTGATGCCGCCCTCGGGCACCTTGCCGACGCGGATCTTGGGACCCTGCAGATCGCCCAGGCACGCCACCGGCCGGCCCATCTCCTGCGCGACCGTGCGCACGGTCTGAAGCCGCTTACCGTGGGCCGCGAAATCCCCGTGCGAGAAGTTGAACCGGAAGACCGAGACGCCCGCTTCGATGAGTTTGCGGACCATCTCGGGCGAGTCGGACGCGGGTCCGATCGTGGCCACGATCTTGGCGAGCATGGGCGGGACCGGTTCGGGATTGGACATCGTGGCACTCGCGACAGGCTCCTCGCGGAGCATCGGAAGGGGTCGGACGGAAGGAACAAGCGGCTGGAGCGTATCGCGCATCCTTCCTCCATCGGTGCGGGATGGTCCCGGATTCACCCTTTCAGGTCAGCCCGAGGCCGAGTCGCGAGTTATTCGCCCAATCGCACGACCTCGCGGTAGTTCTCCCGGAAGAACTTCGTGTACCCCAGCAGGAAGTCCTGCTTGAGGCGTCCGGCGCTGGTCGAAGCCCGCCATGCCGCCGCGATGGCCGGGTAGTTGGTCGGATTGAACTCCAGCACGCGTCCGTCCGGCAGGGTCGTGGGCGGGAAGGCGTAGAAGAGCTCTTCCATCCTGCCGAGGGCTTCGCGGGAAAAGTCTGCCTCGCGGCGACGCTTGCACAGGACTTCCCATGCGGCGTGTTGGTCGTCGAGGACATCGACGCTGAACGCGGGCATCATGACGGCGATGGCGCTCCGCCAGCCGACGGGCGGAGCTTTGGGAGCACGCTCGAACGGCTTGACCTGATCGACGAAGCGCTCGAAGTACGGCGCTTCGTACATGTCGCGGCGGATGGGGAGCCGGCGGAGAGCGTGCGTGTTGGGTCCCATCGGCTTGCCGTCGGCGCGAAGCGGGGCTTTCTCGTCGCCGGGCAGGAACTGCCACAGTGCCTGGGCTTCCTTGGTGAGACAGAACCGGACGAATTCCTGAGCGAGTTCGAAGTTCGGAGCGCCGGTGAGGATCGTGACGGGGTCTGCGTCGTAATTGCTTTCACCGAGGGGGTCGACGTATCCGACGCGGCCGTCGGCGGGGTTCTGCCCGGGACGGAGGATTGCCTGAGCCTGACTTTTGCCGTAGAAGTCGATCGCGAGGCCGGCGGCGGCTTCACCTTGGCCGACGTCGATGGGCGGTTTGGTGGAAGAACTGGCGAAGTAACGGGCGTTGGCGGTGATCTCGCGGAGGGTTCGCCAACCTTGCCGCCAGGCTTCGTCGATTTCATCACCGTGGCCGGCTTGGCGGGCTTTGTCAAGGCCGCCGCGTTCGGCGAGCATGTCGCCCCACCCGCCGATGGCGCCCGCTCTCCAGACAAAGCTGCTCAGCAGCATGTCGATCGTCGTCGTGAACGACCCGGACTGCCGCGGGTCGGCGAGCGCGACAAGCCCGGCGAGCTTGGGATTGGTCAGGTCGGAAAAGCTCTGGGGGTCCTTCTTGAACCCGGCATCCTCCATGAGCTCGCGGTTGAAGACGATGCCGAAGCTCGACAGGGCCGTGCCGATCCAGTACTGATCCGGGTCAAAGAGCCGGTCGGCTCCGATCTTGCCGTCTCCAAGCGGAGCGAGCTCCTCCGGCGTCAGCCCCGCTTTCGCCGACATCCGCACGGTGAACTCGCGGACGATCTTCGAGGTGTCGAGGGTGAGCTTGAGCTCTTTCTCGCCCTTGACGATCGGGTCCAGCGCCGCCGCTCCGCCCTGCACCGCCGAGACGGGGATGAGGAGGCGAACGGGCGGCTTGCCGTCGATGGAAACATCGGCACGGAACTCGCGGAGTGTCGCGAGGTTGCTTTGCTGAATCGAATCGGGCTTGGTCAGCGTGGCTTCGCGGACGCCGCCCCCGGGGAGCACGGGCACCGCGACCAGCGCCGACTCACGCGTCTTGACGCGGGTGTGGTCAAAGCTGCCGCCGCCGAAGAAGAGATCAAACCCGATATCGCCGGGCGCGATCGTGCTATCGAGCGCGAAGGTTGGGTCAAGAAGCAGTTCCGGCTGTTCCCGTCGGACCCGGTCGAGTTCGCGGTGCATCACGGAGGTGAACTGGGCTTGGAGGAGCTTGACAATCTCGGAGGTGCCGAAGGGCCCGCGCCAGTCGATCTCGACCTCGCCGCCTCCGGGGGAGGAAGCGTGCCGCTGCTTGTACCACGCTTTGAACGCCGTGGTGAACTCCTCGGAGATCTGCCGGACGTGCGGGGTGATGATGATGATTTTGGGGACGTCCGGGCGCATGGCCGCCGGAGCGGCCGATCGCATCGCGAACGGCACGCCCAGGATCACCACCAGCGCGACGAACGCGAAGATGACCGTGGATCGCATGGGACCGCAGTGTACGGCGTCAACCAAGCCCCGCCGAAGCCCCTTCGCGTACGATCACCGGCATGCCCACCGGGAACCCATCCCCGAAAGCCGAACCGGTCGTGGTGGTCACGGGCGCGGGCTCCGGCATCGGGCGTGCGATCGCGCTCGACCTGGCGAGGCGCGGGTGCAGGTTGGTGCTTTCCGGCCGCCGGCGCGGCGCTCTCGAAGAAACCGCGGCGATGCTCACGTCGCCGTGGACGATCTTAACCGGCGACATTGCCGATCCAGAGACCTCCGAACGCCTGATCGATGCGGCGGTTGAGACCTTCGGCCGGCTTGACGTCGTCGTCAGCAACGCCGGCGTGGCTCCGTGCACACCGATCGAGAAGCACACCCCGGCGATGATCCGCGAAGTCTTCGAGGTCAACGCTCTCGGCCCCGCGTATCTCATGGTCGCTGCCTGGAAGCAGTTCCAAGCCCAGAACGCCCTGGACCATGCCGCCGGCCGCTCGCAGGGAGAAAGCCTCCGCGGCGGCTGTCTCGTGCTGGTCTCGTCCATGGCGACGATCGACCCCTTCCCCGGCTTGTTCGCCTACGCCGCCGCAAAGTCGTCGCTGAACTCGATGGCCCGCTCGGCCCGCGCCGAAGCCAAGGACCTCGGCATCCGGTGCTTTGTCGTCGCGCCCGGCGCCGTTGAGACTTCCATGCTCCGGGCGATCGTGGACACCGACCTCCTGCCGCCCGAGCGCACGCTCGCGCCCGAAGCCATCGCGACGGTCGTCGCCGAGTGCATCGCCGGCCTCCGCGACGAGCAAGCGTGGGAAACCATCACCGTCCCAAGCCCCTAAGCCAACCCGACAGCCCCAACCGGCCCGCCCCAGCCAGACCGGCCCGAACGGACGCTCGCCCGACGCTTCGCGCGGTCGGCCTAACATCCTTCAGATCTATGCCAACCACCGCCGCTGACTTCGGGAAACGGATCGAAGCGCTCAAGGTCGACCTTGTGACCCAGGGCCGACGCGTCCAAGGGCTCATCGAGTCCGCGTTCGACGCCGCGTTCACCGGTGACACCTCCAAGTCCGTCGAAGCCATCGCCCAGGACGACGCCATCGACGTGGCCGACGTCGCGTTCGAAAAGCAGTGCGTCGACCTGCTGACCGAAGCCGCCCGTTCCGGCGCCTCTCTCGAGCCCTCGGCCGTCCGCGCGGTCCTGACCTTCGCCAAGATCAACAACGAGCTCGAACGCATCGCCGACGCCGGCGTTGATGTCGCCGAGTATGTGCGCACGGACGCGGTCTGTGCCCAAGGGTGCCCGGGCACCTTCCGCATGATGGCCAACAGCGTCGTCGGCATCATCCGCGACACCAACATCTGCGTCGAACGCGGCGACGCCCGCATGGCCAAGATGGTCCTGCAAAGCCAGCACGCCGTGACCGCCTTCAAGGACGCCATCCTGAAGGATGCCGAACAGCGGATCGCCAAAGGCACCATGAACGTCGACTTCGCCTTCCGCCTGCACGAGATCGGTAGCCAGTGCGAGCTCATGGCCGACCACTGCACCAACATCGCCGAACAGGTCATCTACGCGGCGACGGGCGCGATCGTGCGCCACCTGCCCCACGAGTGGGTCGAGATCCCGCAGAGCTGAACCTCGGGGACCTTTCCGAGCACGAACAAACGGGGTACAGAAGGTTTGCTCCGGCGGACCATGGTCCTATACTCCCAATCTGATAAGGACCGAGGGGCCCTGTTTTGGTCTTTCCCCTCGGCTCCGAGACAGCACGAGTCGCGCCCGACTCGTGCTGGCAGGGGTCATTCTCCGGGCGCGCTTGAGGAAACAGCACAATGAACATGAACACTCGCGGGCTTTTGATTCTGGTCACGGTCGCGGGCACCGCTCTTGGGATGTCCCTTGGCGGCTGCACGCAGCAGAAGGCTTCGGCCGCTCCGGCTCCCGCCCCTGCCAAGGCCGAGACGCCGGCACCCCGCGCCGAGTCCAAACCCGTTGCGGACGCTCCGGGTACGCAGTACTGGCCGACCGGCAACCGTGCGTCTTCCGCGATCGCGGTGACGAAGGTGGCTCCGGCTGAGGTCGCCGCGGGTCAGTCCTTTGACTACACCCTCCGCGTGACGAACATCTCGCAGTCCGTGCTCGAGAACGTCGTCGTGACGGACACGACCGACGCCGGGTTCAAGCCCTCGGCCGCGGTTCCCGCGCCCCAGTCCAGCGGCAACACCCACACATTCGGCCTGGGCTCGCTGAACGTCGGCGAGACCAAGGAAATCAAGATCACCGGGTCGGCCGCGGCGGTCGGGAGCGGCGTGCTCCGCAACTGTGCGAGCGTGACCTACACCCTGCCCCTGTGCGTGACGACCAAGATCGTCCAGCCGGCGCTCGCCATCAACAAGACGATCACCCCCGAGTCGATCCTCAACTGCGGCAACATCGTCACCACGATCGAAGTCGTGAATAACGGCTCGGGCGTTGCTCGCAACGTCAAGATCACCGACGCCCTCCCCGCCGGCCTCACGACGGCCGACGGCAAGAGCAACGTCGATATCGTCGTCGGCGACCTCGCCGCCGGCCAGAAGAAGTCCTTCCCGATCAACCTGAAGGCGGGCAAGACCGGCAAGTTCGACAACGTCGCGACGGCGACGGCGGACGGCAACCTCAAGGCCGAGTCCGCGAAGGTCACGACCGTGGTCAAGCAGCCGGTCCTGACGATCGCCTGCCGCCCCGGCTCGGACAAGGTGGTCCTGGGCCGCGACTCGACCTTCACCTTCACGGTGAAGAACACGGGCGACGCGGCTTGCGACGCTTCCAAGATCGTGGCTTCCCTCCCGGCGGGCACGACGTTCAAGTCTGCTGACAACGGCGGCACGGCCGCGGGCCAGAACGTGACGTGGAACCTCGGGGCTCTCCCCGCGGGTGCTGAGCGGAGCGTGACGGTGACGGTCTCCGCGACGGCGATCGGCAACGTGCCGGTCTCGGCGACGGCTTCCTGCAACTGTGCGGCTCCGGTGACGACGAACTGCCAGGTGGCGTACGTCGGCATCCCGGCCATGC
>JBIKTT010000117.1:0-6456 GCA_044347925.1 Phycisphaerales bacterium | reverse complement strand
AACTTCTCGTGCGTGAGACCGGCGAGGGTGTCGATGGTGATCAGCGAGCCGCGGCGTTCCCGCCGCTTGGCGACGTTGGTGCGCCATGAGCCGACCATGACGACCTTCTTGGAGCCGGGCTTGGCTTCGTCGGGCACGAGGTCGTAGTCCTCGACGACGGCGGCGAGGCCCTCCTGGATATAGATGGGGTGGATCTGTCCGCGGCGGCCCATGTCGCGCCAGTGGAGCACGTGGAAGAACTCATGGCGAAGCGAAGACCCCGAGTCCATCGAGATCAGCCGCTTCTCGTCGTGCGAATACTGGCCGCCGATCATCGAGAACCCCGAGTTCGCGGCCGGGCCGTACTCAATCAGCGACCAGCGGAGAAAGCTCTCGCGCGTCGGCACGACGATGGAGACCCACGCGTCCTCCGCGGAAGCCGCGTCGGTCATCAGGCCCTTGAAGATCCCGTTCTCGCACCACTCGGCGACGCGCTCGATCTCCTCGCGGACCTGCTTGGTCGTCGATTCCGACGAAGCCGTGAGGTAGACGAGTCGGAGCGCCGGATCACGCCGCTCGTCGAGTTTCTGGTCGATTGTTTCGCGCAGTTCCGCGACGTCCCGCTCGATCCGCTTCTCGAGAAACTTCGGCCAGTTGTCGACGATCGCGCGAAAGCCAGGCTCTTGTCGGATGGAAGCCAGATACGAATCGCGACGGATCTGACGGATGTCGGAAAATCCACGCTCGATTGCGCGGAGAAGCCATTCGACCGCCGCGTCCTTCTGGCCCTGAACGGCTTTCACGCACGCGAGGTTGTAGTAGGGGACAAAGCGTCCCTGTCCAAGGTCGATCTGCCTTTGGAGCAGAGCTTCGGCTTTCGGCCAGTCGCGAGCGGCGATCGCGCGCATCGTGTCGTTGGCGAGGGCGACGGGGTCGGTGGTTCCTTCGGCGGGTTTGGCCGGCTTGGCCGCGGGTGCCTTTTCCCCGGGCTGGCTCGGGGTGGGTTCCGAAGGTTTGTCTTTCGGCTGCGCCCACGCGCCGGCCGCGACCGTCATCAGAAGGGCGAATGCGGCGCGGCGGGGGTTCATGCGGGGTTCCTCGAATCCGCCGGGAAGGGCGGGTGTGTTTCCGAGAGCACGATTCGCAGAGCTTGCGGAAAGGTTCGACACTCGGCTTCGAAGACCCGCGCGGCGAGGGTTTCCGGGGTGTCTCCGGGGAGCACGGGGCAGCGAGCTTGGAGCACGATGCGTCCGCGGTCGTACTCCCCATCGCACAGGTGGACGGTGCATCCGGACTCGGTCTCACCGGCATTGAGGACGGCTTCATGGACGAAGCGTCCGTACATGCCCGGCCCTCCGAACTTGGGAAGCAGAGCGGGGTGGATGTTGATGACGCGACCGGCGAAATCGGGGGGGATGTGCACTCGGCGGAGATAACCGGCGAGGACGATCCAATCGGCGCGGTGGCGGCGTGCGATCTGGTCCAGGCTTTCGGCGGGGATTTCGCCCGGCGCCACCTCGACGGGCAATCCGAGGTTGCGGGCGGCCTGGGCACCGGGGCATTCACGCGAGACGACGACGGCGGCGACCTCTGCCCGAAGCGTGCCGGCGCGGATCGAATCGACGATGTTGAGCATCGTCCGCCCGCCACCGGAGAGCATGATGAGGAGCCGCGCGGCTGTCGGCATATGGGGATCTCGGCGGAAGCTCTGCGAAATTTCGGCGGAACCTCGGCGGAAGCTCAGGAAACGGCTTTGACCGCGGCTTCGGTCGACGGGGCGATCGTCATGACGCGGTGCAGTTTGGTCATCTCGAAGACCTGCGTCAGGGTGTCGTCGAGGTTGCAGATAGCGAACTTTCCGCCCTTGTCCTTGCAGATCTTGTTGAGGGTGACGAAGAGGCCGAGCCCGGCGGAGGCGACCATCCGGACCTCGGACAGGTCGAGAACGACCTTCCAGCCGGCTTGGGGCGCGGCGGCTTCGATCTCGCCGCGGACCACGGGGGATTCGTACTCGCCAATCTTCTCTCGGTCGAGCTGACCGACAAGGGCGCCGCCGACGATGCTGGTGTTGACGAAGGAAGAGGAAGACATGGCGGTCGCGTGCTCCGAAGGGGGTCAAGCGGAAGGCTTGCGGAATGGTACCGGCTTTCCGTCGGGGTCGACGGAGACGAGGATGATGGAAGCGGACGTGACCGGGACGACCTCGCCGGAGTCTGAGCGTTCGGCTTCGACCTCGATTCGGACGGTGACGCTTGTCGTCCCCTCCCGGGTGGTTTCGGCGTAGAAGTTGACGACATCGCCGACGTAGACCGGCTGCTTGAACTCGACGCGGTCGACGGCGACGGTGACCCACTTGCGGGGCGTGTGGCGCTGGGCTTCGACGAACCCGGCCTGGTCGATGTAGCTGAGGATGACGCCGCCGAAAATGGTGCCGTAATGGTTGGTGTCGCGGGGCATCATCACGACGCGGAGCGCGAGAAATCTGGCCATGGGCGGATGCTAGGACGACTATCCTTCGCCAAAGGAGCGTTCCATGGGAAGCGACGGCGGATGCTGCGGCGGGAAAGGCAAGAGCGGGGGCGGTGGATGCTGCAAGACGGTGCAGTCGGTTCCCGGCTTGGGCACGGTGCCGAGCGTGGAGTCCTTCTTTGCGATGGGCTTGCCCGAGCTGGTGGGCCGGTACCGCCGGGGGGTTGAGAACTTCGACCGCCGGGTCTTTGAGCTTACGGAAGAACAGCTTGATCAGGCGTTCCTGCCCGACGTGGGCGTGGGCCGCTGGCCGGTCCGCGTGGTGCTTGGCCATATCGCCGATGCGGATCTGGTCGCGGTGCACCGGATGCGGCGGATTGTGGCCGAAGACAACCCGGTTTTCGCCGAGTGGGACGAGAACGCGTTCGTGGATCAGAATCTCTACGGTGTGGGCCAGGGGCTCGCCGGCGGCGGGGTGGTCGGAGCGTTCGTCGCCGCGATCCATGTGCTTCGCCAGTGGTCTGGGATGTGGATCGCGAGCCTCAGCGATGCACAGCTGGCGCGGACCGGCATGCACCCCTCCCGCGGCCCACAGAGCGTGCGCGACATCGCGGTCTACTACGCCTGGCACCTCGAGCATCACGCCGCGTTCGTCAACGCGAAGGTCGAGCGGTTCCTCGGGCCGCGCGAGCAAGCCGCTCAGGCCGCCGGCTCGTGCGGTTGCGGCAGCGGCTGCGGGTGCGGCTGAATACCGACCAAAGACCTAGCGTTGGTGCGAGATTGTGGAACTCGGTTCGTTCTCAGCCGTCGAATCCGTGTCGGTGTCTCTACAGTGTGCCTGAAGCCCGATCGGGCTGATGACCTGGGTGGTCCAAATGCGTCTGGAGTTCACGATGATGAAGAAGAGTGTGCGGTGGTTGTCGGCGGGTGTGCTCTGGACCGCGGGCGTGGCGAGCGTCGCCGGGCTTGCGATGCCCGCGGCTGCTCAGCCCAAGCGGGACGAAGTTCTCACCGTCAACCCCGAGATCACGCGCCGCGGCGAGGGTTCGCGACGTCTCGAGATGACCAAGCTTGAGCTCAAGCCTTTCGCGGCCGATGCGTTCGGCAAGCTGACCGACTGGACCAACGGCTCTGCTCTGGCCAACGCCGACTTCAAGGGCAAAGTCGTTCTCGTCGTCACCTATTCCTCGTGGTTCAAGCCCGCGGCGAAGGTCGTCGAGACCGCTCGCTCGCTCGCCGAGACCTACGCCAAGAAGGACCTCATCGTCGTCGCCGTTCACGACAAGGATGGCTGGGCCGAAGCCGAGAAGACCAAGAGCCCGGATGGCGCCAAGTTCCTCCTTGCTCACGACGCCAAGAACGAGTTCCGTAAGGGCCTCAGCGCCGGGCAGGACCCCGAGATCTACCTGATCGACCGCGCCGGCCAGCTTCGCTACGCGGGCATCTCCAGCGATGTGATGGAGACCGCCGTCAAGAAGCTCACCGACGAGAAAGCCGCCGACGCCGCGAAGATCAACGACATGATCGCGGCCGAGCGGGCCCGACTCGAAGCCGAAGCCCGCCGCACGACCGGCGCCGCCGACGTCATCGACATGACCCGCATCCCGGACCTTGGCTTCAACCAGCCTTCGGATTCCGCGTACGAAGCCGCCAAGTGGCCTCTCCCCCCGATGAGCGAGCAGGAAGAGAAGGACTACCGCAAGGACGGCAAGCTGCCCGCGACGCGGACCGTCTCCCTTCCCACCGAAGGTTGGATCGGCAAGGTTCCCAACCTCCGCGGACGAATCACCGTCGTGATTTTCTTCCATCCCGACGCGATCGGCACGCGGTTTAATACCTTGGTCGACTCCCTCAGCCAGGAGCAGGCCCGCACGCGCGACGTGGTGTACACCATGGCGGTCATCAACCCTTCGATCCTCGCGCAGAACTCCGGCAACAGCAACTCGGAGAAGAAGTACGAGACCGATCCCGAGAAGGTCGCCGCCCGCCTCGAGAACTACCGCAAGGAACGGAAGGTGGAGTTCCCCTTCTTCCTCGACATGGACAACCTGTTCTTCGACTCGGCCAAGCCCGAGCACCAGACCGAATGGCCCACGGGCGCCATGGCGGTCATCAGCACCGACGGCGTGATGCGCTGGTTCGGCGAAATCGCCGCGTACCAGTCCGTCGGCCTCAAGTCCCTCAACACCTGCATCCTTGTGGATCCGGCGGTGATCGCCCGCCGTGAAGCCGAAGCCAAGTGGCTTGCGGCCAACAAGGACAAGTCCGCGCCCGCCAAGAAATGATCCAGGGCCGCGACGCGAACACGAACATCGAGAAGGGGAGCCCCGACGCGGGCTCCCCTTTCTTTCATGTCGTGCTTCATGAGCCCGAGATCCCCAACAACACCGGGAACATCGGCCGCACCTGCGTCGCGGCCGGGTGCTCGCTCGATCTGATCAAGCCGCTTGGCTTTGACGTGTCGGAGAAAGCCTGCCGCCGTGCGGGGCTGGATTACTGGCCGCGGCTTGGCGTTCGCGAGCACGAAAGCTGGGACGCGTACCTCGCGAGCCGGCGGCCCAAGCGGCTATGGCTTTTGACCACCAAGACCACGCGCTCGGTCTTTGACGCCAAGTTCGAGCGTGGCGATGCGCTCGTCTTCGGGAAGGAGACCCGTGGTCTTCCGGATGAGATCTTGCAGGCCTATCCGGACAATACCTTAACGCTTCCGATGATCGAGGGGGAGCGTTCGCTCAACCTGGCGACGGCGGTTTGCGCCACGGTGTACGAGGGGCTGCGACAGTTGTTCGTTTCGCGTTCGGTTTTTCTGAATGAACGCGGGCGGATCGTTCCGCCCTCGCGTTAAGACTCAGTTCTTGTGAGATTCAAGAACAGCCCGGGTCGTGCGCACGTAGATAAAGAAGTCAAACGGTCTTCTCCTCTCTCCTCCAGTGTGCCGCCCGGCCGAGCCGGGCGGCACACGGTTTTTGGACGGATTTTTGGGTCGTGCGGTGGTGCCGGGGCCGCGATACCATCGCGGCATGACGCGAGGAATCGGGCGGATCTGCGGTGGGGTGCTGGCGGTGTGTGCGCTCGTGCTGACGGGGTGTGGCGAGCCGCTTTTGGCCGAAACTGAGCCGCGCAGCCAGTACGACCGCTACGACGCGCTTCGCGGGCAGCGTCCTCCGGCGTACGTTACGGATGAGTTCGGTATCGATAAGCCGAACCTGCGGGGCCGGCTGCTTCGCCGAGACTGATCCCGACCGACCTTGTGTTCGGCGGGTGAGGTGAACACAGCCTGTTGTGTGGGTGTCGGCCGAGTCGGGGCGCGTCAAATAATCACACACAAACTTTGGTGAACTCTGAACTTTTTGAGTTCATTTCGTCGATGCACTGGAAGTTCGAGTCTTTCTTTGCGAGAATCAGATCGTGGCAACCAAGCGAGCCCCATCCCGTCGTGCGAAATCCTCTGGCAAGGGCCAGGGCGGTATCTCCGCGCGGGCTCGGGTGATCTGGGTGGCTCTGGTCGCGTCGATGACGACCGTCGGCGGCGTGCTTTACGCTCTGGACCCTTCCGCGAAGTCGAGCGAGGCGCAGGCCCTGATGGCCAAGAGCCGCACGGGCGGAACTTCGATCACCAAAGCTCAGACCGGCCGCTGGTCGCGGATCGTGCTGGTGGACACGGGTTCTCCGTTCGCGGATGCGGCGACGCTTCGCGAGCAGGGTGCCGCTCTGGGCGTGGCCGAGGGTGTGGGTTACCACTTCGTGATCGGCAACGGTCGCGGTCTGGACGATGGCAAGTCTTACGAGTGCAACTTCTGGCGTGATCAGCTGGCCGGGTCCGAGCTTTACGCTCCGGGCCTGATCGATGATCGCACGATCGTGGTCGCTTTGGTGGGCAACAGCCGCCGGGACCGCGTGACGGAGAGCCAGTTCGAGCGGACGCGGGTGATGGTCGCGGACCTCATGCGTCAGCACGGCATCAGCTTTGATCGCGTGGATTTCTCCAAGCTCGGCCCCGGTTTCGGA
>JBIKTT010000116.1:0-6490 GCA_044347925.1 Phycisphaerales bacterium | reverse complement strand
CGCGGCCGCGGCAGGTCGGGCAGTCCGAGAAGTGGATCTGCTCGTGGCTTGAGCGCATGCGCTGCCGGGTCATCTCGAGAATGCCAAAGGGCGAGATGGCGGCGACGGTGGTCTTGGCCCTGTCGCGCTTGAGGCGTTCGCGGAACTGGTTCTCGATGTCCTTGCGGTGGCTGGCCGACCGCATGTCGATGAGGTCATTGACGACGATGCCGCCCAGGTCTCGGAGGCGGAGCTGGCGGCAGATCTCGTCGACGGCTTCGAGGTTGGTTTTGTACGCGTTGTCCTCGGCGTCGCGGGCGTCGCGGCTTTTGCCGGAGTTGACGTCGATGGCGACGAGGGCTTCGGTCTGGTCGATGACCAGGCGGCCGCCGGAGGGAAGCGGGACCTCGCGGGCGTGGATGAGGGCGATCTGGCGCTCGATGCCGAAAGCGTGGAAGATCGGGGTCTTGCCCGGGGCGTGCATGAGCTTGGTCTTCGTGCGCGGCGAGACGATCTTCATGAATCGTTCGGCGCGGGTGAGAGCCTGCTCGTTGTCGATGATGACCTCATCGGTCTCGCTGGTCAGGACGTCACGCAGGCAGCGGACGAGGAGGTCGCTTTCGGAGTAGAGCAGACGTGCTTTGCCGCCGGCTTTGCGGCGACGCTCCATGTCCTTCCAGAGGCGCTGGAGGTACGCAAGGTCGCGCTTGAGCTCGAGCTTGCTGCGGTCCATGCCGGCGGTGCGGAGAATGAACCCGAAGCCCTCGGGAAGGTCGAGCTGGTCGAGGATCTCGCGCATCTTGCGGCGGAGGTCCTCATCCTCGACCTTTCGCGAGACGCCGACCTTGTCCATCTGCGGCATCATGACGAGGAACCGGCCGGGGATGGACAGGTAGCTGGTGAGCGTCGGCCCCTTGGTGCCCACGCCCTCCTTGAGGACCTGCACGATGACCTCGTCGCCCTTGCGGAGACAGGCCTGGATGGGCGGGCGTTCGCGACGCGGAGTCTTGTGGCCGACCTGCTCGGTCGCTTCGCCGTCTTCACCGGGGAAGTACCGCGGGTGGAGGTCGGAGATGTGGAGGAAGCCGTTCTCCTCGAGACCGAAGTCGACGAACGCGGCCTGGATGGAGGCTTCGACGTTGTTGACGCGGCCGACGTAGATGTTTCCGACGCGGCTTGCGGAAGCGAAGCGTTCCGCGTGGAGTTCCTCGAGTTTGCCGTCCTCGACGATGGCCACCCGGCACTCTTCGCCGGGAACGTAGTTGATGACCATCTGATGCTTGGACTGATTCGCGCTGGCGCCCATGTGACGCGCTCCTTCATGAGCGCGGGCTCGCCGTCGAATGAGCACAGATCGGGTCACAAACCTCCGCGGCCCACGAGCCCGGCGCGGCCGGTGCTCTCAACTTGGCCCGGACACTCGCCAGGCCGCCGCGGATTCCGCCGGAGTCCGTCGCGGGGGTGCCGCTCGGTCTCGGGCCTTCGATCCTCGGGGGCGGGACGCGATTCCTCGCGTTCTTCCTGCCCCTCCTTGATCGGAGTGGTTCGTTCGTCCGGTCCGGTGCGTGTCGCGCCGTCCCGCGTTTTTCGTTCCCGTCAGCTTCAGGCGGTCCGTCCGTCGAACGCCTCGGGGATGATCTTTCGAGCCTGATCGCGGAGGTAACCCGCGATCGCCTGCTCGGAATCGAACGCCATCGCCTGTCGGGCGATCCGCTCGCACTGCTCCACCTTCACGCTCCGCACCAGACGCTTGAGCGACGGGATCGCGGAACTCGACACCGAGAGCGTACGCAACCCTAACCCCAGGAGCAAGAGGGCAAACTCTAGATCGGCCGCCGACTCCCCGCAGCATGAAACAGGGATCTTCCGGCGGCGGGCCATCCGGGTCACGTCCCGAATCAGCCTCAAAACGGCCGGGTGCATCGGCGTGTACAGGTCCGCAATCCGCTCGTTGGTCCGGTCCACCGCAAGCGTGTACTGCACCAGGTCGTTGGTCCCGATCGAGAAGAAATCGACCTCCCGGGCGAAAGCGTCCGCCATCAGCGCCGCCGAGGGCACCTCCACCATCATCCCCACCTGGATCTTCTCGTCAAAGGGAATCGAGTCCTCGGCGAGGTCCTCCATCACGTCGTTGAGCAGGTGCCTCGCGCGCCGAAGCTCGGAAAGCGACGTCACAAGCGGGAACATGACCTTGATGGGCCCCAGCGCCGAAGCACGAAGCAGCGCGCGGAGCTGAAGCCTGAACATCGGCAGGTTGCGCAGGCAGTACCGGATCGATCGGTTGCCCAGGAACGGATTCCGCTCCGGCGTGTCCTGACGCGACTGGGTCATCTTGTCCGCCCCAAGATCGACCGTGCGGATCGTGAGCGGCCTGCCCTTGAGAGCCTCGACGGCTTTCTTGTACGCTTGGAAGTGGTCGCGCTCCGTCGGCTCCGCCTGATTCATCAGGTAGAGGTACTCGGTGCGGTAGAGACCCACGCCGGTGCCGCCCATCGAAAGCACTTCGGCGGCCTGCTCGGGGAACTCGATGTTGCCGACAAGCTCAATCTCGGTGCCATCGGCGGTCTTGCTGGGCAGGTTGCTGAGGTCGCTGAGCGAAAGCTGGAACAGGCGTCGCTGCTCGATCCTCGCTTTGTACTGCGTCAGCGTGGCGGCGTCGGGATTGACGATCACCATCCCGTGATCGCCGTCGAGGATCGCCGTGGCGCCCTCCGTCGCCGCTCGCACCAGATCCTGACATCCGACGACCGCGGGGATGTTGAGGGCGCGAGCGACGATCGCCGTGTGGCTGGTGCGCCCGCCGAGGTCGGTCGCGAACCCGAGGATCTTCTTGCGGTCAAGACCGGCGGTCAGGGACGGCGTCAGGTCGCTCGCGACCACGATCGTGTCCTTGTCCGCTTTGGCAAGCCTGCTTTCCTTGCGGCCCGAGAGGTGGCCGAGCAAGCGGTTGGCAAGATCATCGATGTCGTTGACCTTGGTGGTGAAAGCGGACTCGCGCGAGTGCCGGAACTTCTCGGCGAGTTGGCCGAGCACCTGGCTTACGGCGTACTCGGCGGTGACCTCTTCGCTCTCGATCATCGACTTGACGGGCGCGGTGAAGGTGCGCCGGTCGGACATCATGGCGATGTGCA
The DNA here is from genome assembly GCA_044347925.1 of Phycisphaerales bacterium. Classification (GTDB taxonomy): domain Bacteria; phylum Planctomycetota; class Phycisphaerae; order Phycisphaerales; family UBA1924; genus UBA2396. Next base: position 3,380 of record JBIKTT010000116.1, on the reverse strand, counting down.
CGAGGAAGATCTTGGCCGCTTCCTCGCCCATCTCCTTGCGGGCCGACTCGAACACGGCTTGAAGCTCGGTGGTGGAGTCCTTGACGGCGCGTTCGAAGCGAGCGATCTCCGCGGGCACGGCGGCCGTCGAGACCTGTCGCTTGGTGATTCGGTGGATATCGTCCTCGAGCAGGAGGACCCGGCCGATGACGATGCCTGGGGAGACGGCCAGGCCGCGGTGGCTGCTGAGAGGCACCTGGGGGGCTTGGGCGGCGGTGGGAGTCGGCTTGGAAGGTGATTTCGCCAAGGACGGAGTTTAACGGCGCGGATGGCCGGTGTCGCCCTCAACGATTTTCGGATTTTGCTTGACTTTCGACTGGAACCGTGTTCTGATTATGCCGAAGATTCCCTTGGGGCGGCTCCGTCCGGGGCCTGACGCGGGTTTCGCGACCAACTCAGAACGGTCTGTGGATGCGGAACGTGACGCTGTCACGGGCTTGGGCGGGCTTTCAAGGGTTTCGGCGCGTTCCATGCGGGGCGCCGGTGTTGATGGGCGGTGTCGGCGGGGCTTTGGTCCATGATGGCGATGTGGATGGGCGTAAACGCTCTTCCCACGCTTTGAGTCTTTGCGTTCGTGCTGAAAGCCCAAACGTCGGCCTGGTCGCTTTGTCGCGACCATGACTCTGTTCGACGTGGGCGCCCTCGATCATGTGCTCGACCAAGTGCGTTCGGCGCACGCGTGCGTGATCTGGCAAGGAGGTCGGCAGTGGAGATTGGTGGTCCCAGGCGTCGCCGGAGACGGCGCGGACGCGGCGGTGGTGGCGGTGGCAACGGCAACGTTCAGAGCCAGCAAGGCTTCTCGACGGAGCAAGGCCAGCACCCCGCGCCCAACCAGAGCAGCCAAGGCCACCGTCAGGGTGGTCAGCCGAATCAGAACCAGAACAACCAGCGCCAGCCGTACAAGCTTGGCTCGGCCCTCCCGCCGCTTCCCGCCGGGCTCAAGCCCTGGGACCAGCTCACGGTCATCGACCCTCAGCCGCGCATCACCCTCGAATACCCCGGCTGCCCGGCTTCGTGCCGCCTGATCGACCTCTTCTGCCCCATCGGACGCGGCCAGCGGGCCCTGATCGTCTCCCCGCCCAAAGCCGGCAAGACCACGCTCCTCAAAGACATCGCCATCTCGGTGCTCCGCAATCACCCGGCGATCGAGCTCGTCGTCCTGCTGATCGATGAACGGCCGGAAGAGGTCACTGACTTTCGGCGCACGCTCGCGGCCTACGAAGAACGCCTCGCCGCCGATGTCGCGTGGGGCCAAGCCGCCGCCAAGGACATGGGCCTCCACCACGACCAGACGGGCACCGGGCAGGCCGCCGCGGGCCACAGCATGATGGGCGGCTTCGGCGTCCAGATCGTCTCGCCGCGCTGCAAAATCATCGCGAGCAGCAACGACCACGGCACCGACAAGCATGTCGAGGTCGCTCTCAAAGCCGCCGAATACGGCAAACGCCAGGTCGAACTCGGCAAGCACGTCGTCATCCTGCTCGACTCGCTCACGCGGCTTGGCCGCGCCTTCAACCAAAGCCGCAAACACGCCAACTCCGGCCGCATCATGACCGGCGGCCTCGACAGCAAAGCTCTCGAAGTCCCGCGGCAGATCTTCGGATCCGCTCGCAACACCGAGGAAGCCGGCAGCCTCACGATCATCGCCAGCTGCCTGGTCGACACCGGCTCCGCGGCCGATCAGATCATCTTCGAGGAGTTCAAGGGTTCGGGCAACATGGAGCTCATCCTCGATCGCAAGATCGCGGAGCGCAGGCTCTTCCCTGCGATCAACCTCGCCGAAAGCGGAACTCGCAAAGAAGAGAAGATGATGAGCGAGTCGGAGGTCAAGACAATGACCGCCCTCCGCCGTCGCCTACTCCAGATGCCCCCGCCCGTGCAGGTCGAACAACTGCTCGCGGCGATGGGTCGGTTCCCGACCAACGCGGCGCTCGTCGGCGGCGCGAGCGCCTGAGAAGCGGCTTCTCGCGTTCGATAAGCCTCTTCAGACCTTCTTGAGCTTGGTCACGCGGCCGACCTCGACCCATTCGACGACGAAGATGTTGCCGTCCTTGTCGAACGCGGCCGAATGCGGGCAGATGAACTTGCCGGGGATGAACTTCTCGCGTGCTTCGCCGCGAAGGTTGCCGTTGCCCCCGTCGCCGAGGTGAACCAGCAACTTGTTGCTCTTGTCCAAAAGCGTGACGCGGGCTTCGAGATCCGGAACCAGCAGGACGTCCCCGCGGATGTCGAAGTGGCACGGCAGACGGAGTTCATCGGTCACGAAACCGAGGTGGCGGCCATCCAAGCTGAAGTTCTGAAGGCGGCGGTTGGACCGGTCGGCGACGAGCACGGTCGGGGTCCCGCTCCGCGTGTCGATCACGATGCCGTGGGGGCAACTGACCTGCCCGCGCTCCTTGCCGGGGCCGCCGAAGGAGTTCTGGTACTCGCCCTTGGCGTTGTACCGATGGATCCACGACTTGCCGTATCCGTCCGCGACGTAGACATCGCCCCCGGGGCCCCATGAGCCCGCCGGAACGACCGCGACGTTCGTGGGCTTGTACTCACCCTTGTTCGCGTAGCAACCGGACGCTTCGGGCCAGGGGAGGTCGAGGATCAGCTTGCCCTCGACGTCGGTCTTCTGGACGACGCCGCGGTTGCAGTCGGCAAGCCAGAGAGCCTGGCTGTCCTTCTCCTTCGCGATCGAGAGGCCGTGGGCTCCGCCCTTGTACTCCGGAGCCCAGGACCGGATGAACTTGCCCTCAGGGTCGAAGACGCACATGGCGTCGGGGGTCTGGCTGGAAGAATGCACCGTGTGTTTGATGTGGCAGCGGCCCTGAGCATCGAAAGCGACACCGTGACAGTTGCCAAACGCGTGGGTCTTGGGCAGAACGGCCCAGTCGTGGATGCACTCGTAGGTGTGCTCACCGGACCCGACGATGACAGGCCCCAAGCCGGACTTGTTGGAAGCCCGGGCGGCCGGGGCTTTCCCCAAGAGAGCGACGGCCGCGGCGGTGCCGGCGGACTGGACGAAATGGCGGCGAGAGATGGACATGGCGCGATCCTCCGGCCCCGAACCCCGTGTGGCTTTATACCTCAAGGCGAGCCGCGCCGCTCGGCCCTGGCACGGGCGGGGGAGTTTTTCTCGGTGCGCCGGGAACCGAGAGTCCCAAACGCCCGAACCGAAAGGAACTCCGTCTGTTGCTGCACGGAGCGTCGGGGTCCGGCGACATTCGCTCGCTTGCCTAAACCGTCCTTATTGATTTGATCCGCGCGACGGATCGTCGAAGGACCCTGAACACAATTCGGTTGATGTCGGGCTGCGAATCCGCGGCGCGGTTTGGCCGCGCTCCGGCTCCGGG
>JBIKTT010000115.1:0-6493 GCA_044347925.1 Phycisphaerales bacterium | reverse complement strand
ACGTCGGTGGCGTTCGAGGATCTGCACGAGATCGAGGGCGTGTTCACGGAGGTGGTGCGCGGGCACGTGAACTACGGCTTGGTGCCGATTGAGAATTCAACGGGCGGCGGGATCGTTGAAACATTGGACGCGTTCCAGAAGTATTGCCGCGACCTGCATGTGTATTCGGAAGTGCAGCTTGAGGTGCACCATTGCATGCTGGCGCAGTGCGAGCCCAAGCAGGTCCGGCGGATTCATAGCAAGCCGGAAGTGTTCAGCCAGTGCCGGCATTGGCTCGCGACGCAGTATCCGCAAGCACAGCTCATCCCCGCGGCGAGCAGCAGCCGCGCGGTGATGACGGCGGCGGAGGAGTGTGCGAAAGCTCGCGAGATCGGGGCTGAGCCGGGGACGGCGGCGATCGGGAGCGAGCTGGCAGCGGAGCTTTACGGCCTCAAGGTGCTGTTCGCGAAGATTGAAGACAACCCGAACAACGTAACGCGGTTCTTTGTGATCAGCCGTGCGAAAGCTCAGCGGAGCGGGGACGACAAGACGAGCATCATGTTCGCGACGGCGGACAAGCCGGGCGCGCTGGTGAGCGTGCTGAAAGTCTTCCAGGACCACGGCGTGAACCTGACGCACATCGACAAGCGGCCCAGCGGCAAGCAGAACTGGGCGTACACGTTCTTCATCGACGCGGCGGGACACCGAGAGGACCCGGCGGTGGCGAAAGCAATCGCGGAAGCGACGACGCATTGCAATGAGTTGCACGTGCTGGGGAGCTTCCCGCGAAGCAAGCGGATTCTGTGAAGGCAGACAGGCCTAGCCGACCATGATCCATTTTGCACGGGGAACCATGCACGATCATGGTGCAAGTTTCGCGCGAATCTGTGCAAGAATCCTCCTTGCGGTCAGTTCGACTCGGGGTGCTGGGTCGCGTTGCACATGACGTTCGAGGGACTGTCGGATTTGTTCTAGCACAGCCAATTCGTTCATGGACGTGGGGCGCGGCGTTCGTCGATTGTCATCTCCGAAGTAGTTGTCGAGTGCGTCGAGGGCAGCAAGGCTCCGGGGGCGGCCATGTTCAAGCCAAGCCGAGAGGCGAGGCCACTCGATCCCGGCCTGAGCGGCTGCGGCACCCCAGTCGTTCGATGTTGGACTCTCGATGTTCGACTCGATCCAGTCGACGACCCTGGGGTCGCGCGTGGAGCCGAGGGAACGCACCCAGGCATCTCGCTGACGCGGATCGCAGTCTGTCGCGCCTCGCTTAGCGCGATCGAAGAGCTCGGCAGCAGAAATGAACGGGACACACGTCGCGATTGGAAGCCCTAGTCCCGGACCGGTCTGTGAGTCGAGAACTCGTCGAAGCCAATCCGGCGTGCGTTCACACGGGTGGTGTGTCGCGATCTTGACAAAGTCGAATGCAAGGCCTTGCTCTTGAATGCGACGATCAATCTCCGCGAGGACGTCGGCAGGGTCAAACGCTCGAAATGCGTCGAGTTCTGACTGCCGAAGGACATGTCTCGATCTGCAGTGATCGAAGAGAGTTGCCAGATCGTGTTTCACGTCGTCCAGAGTGGGTGCTGGGAAGAGCTTTGCGTCGTCCACCGGCATATGGGGTTGGTTCGCAACCCCATCGTCATCGTAAAAATCATCATGGAGGTGGTAACTGCCCGGGGTATGGATTCGGGCGAGGTTGTACCACTCAAGTGGGCGGAGCGCGTGTGCTTCGAGTCGCTCGGCGCATTGAGCACACAAGACGAACTCATCGGAGCCTTCGACGTCAACCTTGATCTTCCGCGTAGGGGGACGTCCACATCCTGTTTCGCATGCTTCTGGCATCGGAATGGAGCGTATCGTGACTCAAGTGGAACCGGCAGGTGGCAAGAGCTGGGTGTCGTCACTTGTCGCCGCAGTGGGGGATCCGAATGCGGCGGGTGGCACCCCCCGTCTTCCGTTGTGCTGCGCCGATGTGGTAGAACGGTCTGCGCTCTATCCCGAGAACAGAATGGAAGTTTCGCCGCCCACCGTGCTTCACTGGCGTCTGAGGAGTGCTTCGGTCGGGTGACATGGCGATCCGTTTTCAGTGGTTTGGCGTGTGTCTCTTCAGGTGCGTCCATTCACGCGCTGTGGCCGGGGCGGCCACAGTCCGTGGCACGGGATGGGGAAGCCGCCGATCGGCATCTGACACGCGTGGGATTCCACGGGTGCGGGGGTCGTGTAGACTGGGTGCTATGGACGCTTCGGAGAGCCCGACGATCACGATTCTGCTGAAGGAGGGCTTGCCCGAGTCTGATCGGCTGGGGCAGTTGTTGCCGTTGGTGTATGACGAACTCCGTCGGGCGGCGCAGCAGTGTCTGAAGGGGGAGCGGGCTGGGCACACGCTTCAGGCGACGGCGCTCGTGCACGAGGCGTACGTGAAGCTGGTGGGTCCTCGGGAGATTCCGTGGCAGAACCGGGCGCACTTCTATGCGGCGGCGGTGCAGGCGATGCGTCGGATCATGATCGACCATGCTCGGGCGCGGACGGCGGCGAGCCGTGGGGGTGGGCACGGCGAATCGCTGATGGAAGCGGAGGGTGCTCGGCGGGCGGCGCTGGGGCTTTCGGGGTTGCCAGATCTTGACTCGGCGGAGGAAGCGGCCGGATTCCTGATCCTCGATGCGGCGGTTGCTCGCTTGGAGGGAGTGGATCCCGAAGCGGCGCAGGTGGTGCGTCTGCGGTACTTTGGCGGGCTGACGATCGAGCAGACCGCGGAGGCGATGGGAGTCTCCGCGCCGACGGTGAAGCGTTCGTGGGCGTTCGCTCGCGGGTGGCTGAAGGAGGCGATCGAGTCGGGGCGGGTCTGAGGCGTTTCAGGAGAGCGGCATGAGCGACGGTCAACACGGGACTCTCCGGCGCATCTTTGATCTCGCGGCGGAAGCGGCTTCGGGCGAGCGGGCGGGGATTCTTGATCGCGAGTGCGCGGGGCAGCCGGAATTGCGGCGGCGGATCGAAGCGATGCTCGCGGCGGAGGAGGACGAGCAGTTTTTGAAGAGCCCGACGGCGAAGGGTGGGATCGCGCGGGCGGCGGATCTGTCGGGAGGCCATATCGGGCCTTATTCGCTGGTGCGGCTGCTGGGTGAGGGCGGGTTCGGGTCGGTGTACCTGGCGGAGCAGTCCGCGCCGATTGCTCGCAAGGTCGCGCTGAAGGTGCTCAAGCCCGGGATGGACTCGCGGGAGGTTTTGGCGAGGTTCGAGCAGGAGCGGCAGGCTCTGGCGATGATGGATCATCCAAACATCGCCCGCGTGCTCGACGCGGGGACCACCGCCGGCGGCCAGCCGTACGTGGTGATGGACCTGGTCGAGGGTGAGCCGCTGGTGGCGTTCTGCGATGCGCGGAGCATCCCGGTGAAGGGACGGTTGGAGCTCATCGTCCAGGTGTGCAGCGCTGTGCAGCACGCCCACACGAAGGGGATCATCCACCGGGATCTCAAGCCATCCAACGTGCTCGTCTCGATGCAGGACGGGAAGCCGATCGCACGGGTGATTGATTTCGGAATCGCTAAAGCGGTGGCGGGCTCGGCCGGGCAGAGGGCGAACCTGACGGAGCAGCAGCAGTTCATCGGAACGCCGGAGTACATGAGCCCCGAGCAGGCGCGGGGATCGTCGGATCTCGACACGAGAACGGACGTCTACTCGCTGGGCGTGCTGCTTTATGAGTTGCTGACCGGAAGCACGCCGTTTACGGCGAAGGAGCTGAGGGTCGCGGGGTACGAGGAGATGCAGCGGCTGATCCGTGAGGTGGATCCGCCGAGCCCTTCGACCCGCTTGGCGCGATCGCCGGAGCGGCTTTCGAGCGTGGCTCTGTCCCGCAAGACCGAGCCGCAGCGGCTTTGCGCGACGGTGCGGGGTGAGCTGGACTGGATGGTGATGAAAGCGATCGAGAAGGATCGCCAGCGCCGGTACGAAAGCCCGAGTGGTCTGGCCGCGGACATCGCGCGGTATCTTTCGGGCGAGCCGGTCGTCGCGGCCCCGCCGGGCGCGGCGTATCGCGTCAGGAAGTTTGTGCTTCGCAACCGTGTGCTGGTGTCCGCGGGGGTGATCGCGGCGGGCGGGCTGATGCTCGGCGCGGCCGGGTTCGCGTGGCAGGCTTCGGTGGCGCGGGCCGAACGGGACACGGCGAAGCTGGACCGTGATCGCGCGGTCCGGGCGGAGGAAGAGACCAAGAAGCGGGCGGACGAGCTCGAAAAGGTCTCTCAGTTTCAATCGCGGATGATCGTGCAGGTCGATCCGTCGCGTGCGGGTGTCATGCTGATCGATGATGTGCGGTCCAGGCTTGAGAGCGCCCTCGAGAAGGCCGGCGTGGAGAAGGGGGAGCGCAACGCGCGGGTCGGCGCGTTCATGGAGCTTTGGGGCAAGGTGAACGCGACCGACGCGGCGCGGACGCTGATCGACGGAACGATCCTGTCGCCGGCGGTCAAAGCGATCGACGAGCAGTTCAAAGATGAGCCGGCGATTGACGCGGCGTTGCGGCACGCTCTGGCGGATGTCTACGACACGATCGGGATGCGTGATGCGGCGATGCCTCTGGCGGTGCGGGCGCTGGAGATCCGCCGGCGCGTGCTGGGCGATGATGCGCCCGCGACACTCAATTCCATCAACAACCTCGGGTATCTGCTTCAGGTTCAGGGGAAGTTCAAGGAGGCCGCCCCTTTGATCGGGGAGGTGCTTGAGCGCAAGCGCCGCGTGCTGGGCGAGGACCACCTTGAGACCATCGTGTCCATCAACAACATGGGCTCGCAGATGTGGTACGTGGGGGAACTCGAGGAGTGCGAGAAGTACTACCGGGAAGGGCTTGAGCGGGCACGGCGCACACTCGGCGATGGGCACGAGATCACGATGGCCACGGTGCAGCTGGTCGCGATGGTTCTGCGTGAGCGTCGGCTTCTGACGCAGGCGGAGGAGCTTCTCCGCGAAACGAAGGACCGAAGCGTCAAGTCGCTCGGCCCCGATCACAAGTCGACGATCAAAGCGACGCTGCATCTCGCGTCAACGGTGCGGGACGCCGGCCGCCTCGCCGAGGCGGAGGAACTGCTTCGCGACGCTTCCGAACGCGCGACGCGCACGCTCGGGACATCGCATCCGCTGACGATCGAAGCCAGAGGAAACCTCGGAGCCAACCTGAGCGACCAGGGCAAGTACGAACAGGCCGAGCCGATCCTTCGTGAGATGTACGAGAACAGCCGGCGGACCCTGGGTGAGGATGACCTCAACACCTTCCTGCTCGGGATGGACGTGGCCGAGCTGCTCATGGCCAAGCGGCAATTCGCGGAGGCGGAGCCGATCGCACGCGACGTGCTGGAGCGTCGCCGACGAGCGATCGGTGCCGCGCATCCGGTGACGCTTGTCACGGCCACCACGTTGGCGCGGATTCTGAACGAGCTTGGGCGTCACGGCGATGCCGAGGCGCTGCTGACGGCGGACGAACCCGGCGCCCGCAAGGCGCTCATCGGAGATAACGCGGTGCACCTTGGGCCGTTGCTGCTGGAGGCGGCTCGTGCTCGGGCGGGGGCGGGGAAGTTTGCGGAGGCCGAGGTGATGCTCCTTGAGGCACACGCTTCCTCGCTTGCGACACGCCCGGCGGGGCATCGTGATCTCCAGCGTGCCGCGAAGACCTTGGCCGAGATGTACTCGGCGTGGGCGGTCGCCGCTCCGGGGAAGGGGCATGAGGCGAAAGCGACGGAATGGGCCGGTCGTGCGGCTGAGACCTTGCCGAAGTAAGCGGGACGTGCCTTGATTGGACGAAACTTCGTGAGCGGCCCCGCAGGAATGCGGGGCTTTTTCTGCTTGGAAGCACGCAAGGTTTGGGTTGTGTTCGTAGGTGGCCGGAACGGGGGACGGGGATTTGTGATCCACGATTCGCGCGGGCTCCGCTTGAAGCGTGAGGTCACGGTCTTGTGCGGCACAGTGCTGCGGGATCTGCGGCTGGAAGCGGGAAGGGTCCTTGCCGTTTGGGCCATTTGAATGATCGGAGTGTTTATGTTGCGGAAGCCCCAGAGTCAGATTGCTTTGAGTGCGGGTCATGTCGTTGGGAGGGTGGTCGCGGTTCTCGCCACGTTTGCCGGCTTTGCGGTCGGTGTGTCGAGGGCTGAGGCGCAGTGCCAGGATTCGAGCCACGGCACCTGCCAGCACGGGCTTGGGCTTTTGTCGGGGACGACGTTCGGGTCGGGCTTCGGCACGGGCGCTCGCTTGGACGGTGAGGGCGACGTCGGCTTGAGTTTGCTGGCTGCTCCGATCATGAGGCGTCGTGGGGCTGACCAGCCGCAGTTCTGCTTCGACACCGGCACGGTGCTCACGCCGGAACTCATGGCCCGGTACAACCTGCTGCGCGGGGTGGCGGGGGGCTTCGGCGATCGTTACCAGTTCTTCGGGGATAGTTGGGCATGGAATGCCAACGAAGGTGCTTCCCTGACGTGGAGCCTCGTTCCCGACGGCACGCCGCTCGGTGACGGCTACAACAGCTCGTTGTTTGCGGTGA
>JBIKTT010000114.1:0-6498 GCA_044347925.1 Phycisphaerales bacterium | reverse complement strand
CTGCTTGCAGACCGTCTCGAGGTAGACGGCGTTGACGCCGCCGCTCGGCGTGCTGGGCGTGCCGACGCAGACGAGCGCGGCGTCGGAATTCTTGACGGCTTCATCCGCGTCCATGGTCGCGGTGAGCTTGCCGGCTTTGATGGCTTTCTCAAGGAGTTCGGGCAACCCCTCTTCGACGATCGGCGGCTTGCCCGCTTTGATCAGGTCGACTTTGGCCTGGCTGACATCGCACCCGAGGATCGAGTGCCCAAGCTCCGCGAGGCAGCCGCACGACACCGCTCCGACATACCCGAGACCAAAGACCGCGATCCGCATGATGACTCCTCGCTCTGCCGCTCTCAACGCTCCGGAGCCGCTCCTAGGCGGTCCCGGAAGGGGTTTCTTCTACGCTCAAAGGTCCGAAAAGTTCGCAGCCCGACAGGCCAAAGCCCGCCCCCGCCCCCGGGTTCATCGGCCGATTCGAAGCCCCAACCCAACGATCAAACCCGGGCCACGAGGATAGGGTCGCCCTTCAAACCGTTCTGGGACCACCCGCAGATTGGCGAACACCGTCCCGAGGGGCGGTCCTCGCTTGCACGCAAAGCCCGTGGCACTTCCCCTAGTCCTTCGCCGCCACCGCCACCGAAAGCGAGAGCATCCGGTCGAGCGCCAGCAGCGCATCCCGCCTCGCTTCCGGATGGACCCGGATCGCGTTCACCACCTTCGGTGAGCCATCCTTCGAGAACGCTCCCGCAAGGTTGTCCAAAACCCAAAGCAGGTGCGGCTGATCGATCCGGTACATCGTCGTGCACAAGCACTGGCAGTCCGACAGGATCCGGACGTGCACCGCTCCACCCTCGCGAGCCGCCGCTTCCTTCGCAAGCCGCGCGACCAGATGAAACTCCGTCCCGATCGCCCACCGGCTCCCCGGCTTGGCGGCCCGGATCGTGTTGATGATGAACTCGGTCGACCCCGCGAGGTCGGCTTTGTCCACGACCTCCTTCGCGCACTCGGGGTGCACGAGGATCCTCGTCCGCTCCGCCGCGTCCTTGTCCGCGGCTCGGATCTGGTCGATGTGCTCGGGCCGGAAAAGCTTGTGCACCGAGCAGTGCCCGGCCCACAGGATCACCTTCGACCGAAGGACCTGCTCGGGCGTCGCTCCGCCAAGCGCTTCGCCGCGCCGCGTCCGCCGCGGGTCGTAGATACACGATTCGTTCGCGACATCGATCCCGAAAGCGTGAGCCGTGTTCCGCCCCAGGTGCTGGTCGGGCAGGAAGAGGATCTTGCCATCTTCGCCCGCTTCGGCGACGGCCCATTCAAAGACCCGCTTGGCGTTGCTGCTGGTGCAGCACGCGCCGCCGCGAGCCCCGACGAACGCTTTGATCGCCGCGGAGGAGTTGACGTACGTGATCGGGATGATCCGGCCCTTCCACCCCTGCTCCGCGAGCGTGTCGTGCAGGTCATCCCACGCTTGCACGGTGTCGTCGTACTGGGCCATGTCCGCCATCGAGCACCCCGCCGACAGGTCCGGCAGGATCACCTCGACATGCTCGGGCGTGAGCATGTCCGCCGACTCGGCCATGAAGTGGACACCGCAGAAGACGACCCACTTCACCGGCCGCTCGGCCGCGACCTTCGCCGCGATCTGGCTCAGCTTGAGGCTGTCGCCCGTCACATCCGCGTGCCGGACGACCTCGTCGGTCTGGTAATGGTGCCCCAGGATAAAGAGCTTGTCCCCAAGCTCTTTCCGCCGCGCGGCGATCGCTTCCGCCAGTTCATCAGGGGAAAGCTTCAGGTAGCGCTCGGGAAGAGAGGGTTGCCACAGCACGCGAGATCATACGAACGCGTTCGAGAAGCGTTCGATGTCCGAGGAAACCACCCCCGAGCAATACCCCAGCCCTTCCCCGGGTTGGCCCGGTGCCGCCCCGAGGCGCACACTGCCCCGAACATCTGTTATAGGACCTTTGTCAACTTGCCAGCCTCGTGAAGTTGCCGCAAAGAGCAACCGATGACTTGCTCAGTGGTATATTTCTGATATCATTCTGTCTCAAGGAGGCACTCATGGTGGTTGAACGCGAGTCAAAACCAAGTTCCGGGTGGACGATGCTGGTCGTGGCGTTCTTGCTGCTCCCGGCGATGATCGGGCTCATGATCTGGTCCGGCGTCAACATGAATGAGCGGTTCGGCGGACCGAGGCCCTTGCCGATCGCGGGCATGGTGATGGGCATCCTGGGCATCGTGTCCTGGGTCATCGTGCTCTGCGGGTTCATCACGGTGCAGCCCAACACCGCCGCGGTGCTCACGCTCTTCGGCGAGTACAAGGGCACGGTCCGCAAGGATGGCTTGTGGTGGGCCAACCCGTTCCTGACCAAGACGAAGATCTCTCTCCGCGTCCGCAACATCAACACCGAGACGCTCAAGGTCAACGACCTGGCCGGCAGCCCCATCGAGATCGCGGCCGTCGTCGTCTGGCGCGTCGTTGACACCGCGAAAGCCGCGTTCGACGTCGATGACTACGTCAACTTCGTCAAGATCCAGTCCGAGTCCGCCGTCCGGCACCTGGCTTCGAGCTATCCCTACGACGGCCACTACGACGTCGGCCGCGAGCCGGTCAAAAGCCTGCGTGGCAGCATGGACGATGTCAGCGTCGCTTTGGGCGCTGAGCTTCAGGCACGCCTCGACAAAGCCGGCATCGTGATCGACGAAGCCCGCCTCAGCCACCTCGCCTACGCCCCCGAGATCGCCGGAGCCATGCTCCGACGCCAGCAGGCCGAAGCCGTCGTCGCCGCCCGCATGAAGATCGTCGAGGGCGCCGTCGGCATGGTCGAATCCGCTCTCGACCACATGAGCAAGTCCAAGATGATCACGCTCGACGATGAACGCAAAGCCGCGATGGTCAGCAACCTCATGGTCGTCCTCTGCGGAGACCACAGCGCCCAACCCATCGTCAACACCGGGACCATCTACTAGACCCAGGCCCGAACGCGGCGGAAAGCCATGCCCGACGAACGCAAGTCCATCCTCCTCCGCATCAACCCCGCGCTGTGGGCTTCCCTCTCGCGATGGGCCGCGGACGACCTGCGTTCCCTCAACGCGCAGATCGAGTACATCCTCCGCGAAGCGGTGCGGGCTCGCGGAAAGGGCCCCGTCGGAGAACCGTCCGCGGAGCCGCCGCCGGAAGAATCCGGCTCGGGCCCGACCCCGACCTAAGCGTCATCATTTCAGATCAGGTTTCGCGGGAGGAGCGGTCGGCTCCTCCCGCTTCTCTTTGGCGTCGGGCTTCTTGGAAGGTGGCTTGGCGTCCTTCCCGTCCTTCTTCGACGTTTCGAAATCCCCGGGGCTGAAGAGCTTGGTCTTGTCGCCCAAGGTCGCGTGGTCGACGAACTTTCCTCCCGGGCTTTCGCGCTGCACGCTGCCGTGCGGCTCCGCGGGTGCTTCGACGACGCCCGCGGCATCCGCTGGCGTCGCTTGATCGGGCTTGCCCCACTTGACGACCTCGACGATCTTCCCGGCCGGCGAGACGAGCGCGATCCAGTCGCCGTCGTTCCCGAACCCGACCTTTGCGGTCTCGACCTTCATCGCAAAGACGAACGCTCCGGCGAACTCGTCGCTCTTCCCCAATGACGCTTCGTGCGACCCGACCTTCCCCTTGGGCTTCTGCTCAAAGCCGTTGAAGACCACCGCCCGCTCGCCGGGCTTGAGAGTGCAGCTTGGGAACACGAAGAGCCAGTCCTTGCCGTCGGCTTTGTGCTTGCCGTCGCTCGCGACCACCGTCGCCCACGGCTTCTTCCCCTTCTCGGTGAGAAAAGCCCACGAGTCCGAATCGATGAGCGCCCAGCCCTTGAGGTCTACGGGCTTGTCGGTGGTGTTGCAAAGCTCGACGAACTCATCCGCCGTCGCACTCCGCTTGCCATCCTTATTGGCGTCGCCGGGTTCTTTCTGCGGAACAACGAAGAGGACCTCGGTGATCGAAGGGTTCGGCTCGGCGTACATCAGCATGCACGCAGAATACCGGGAGCCGCTCAAACCATCAACGCTTCACGCGATCCGATGTTCACTTGTACAGGTCGGAGACATCCGCTTCGCCCGCTTCCGGTGCCGGCTGCGTCGCGACAACCGTGGCGGCTCCGGCGATCCCCATCGCAAGCACGGCACAGACTTGTGCCACGCCCGCAATCGTCGGCCGCTTGGCAAGCATCGGCACCCGGGCAATCAGAAGCCCCGCCGGCGCCACGCAGAACAAAGCCGTTGCCGCCCACACGCCGTCCTTCGTGGCATAGAAGTGTGTCACAAGCCACATCAACGCGTGAAGGGAAGCGAACGTCACGATCAGCCCGCGATCGCTCGCCCACGGCTTGCGGATCAGTGTCGCCACGCCGAGCGGCGCGAGCCCAAGCCCGAGCAGCGCGACAAACTGCGCGAACATCGCCGTCCCTGACAGCAACACCCCCGCGATCGAGCACGCCGTCATCAGCCCCAGCGCGAACACCGGCCCCGCGTTCGGCGTGTGCTTCGCGCCGGCTCGCCCCGCCAGCGCCGGCACGACGATCATCAAGCCCATCAGCCACGGGAGCGCCGAGCCGCCCGGTTCACCCTTGATCCGCGCCACCGCCGAGGCAAGCGGCCCCTCCAGCGCCGCCCACGCCGCGCCCGCAAGCAACGCCCCCACCACCACCGAAGCCCACACCTTTCTCGGAAGCAGCGCATCGACCACACCGATCGCAAGCACGACGAGCCCCAGGTACGGCAGCCACTCCGCCGCTTGAGCGGGCTTCCACTCCGGCACCCGTCCCAAGATCAGCGGCACGCCAAGGACGAACGCTCCCGCCACCGCGATCGCTCCGGCCAACCGGACCAGCGGCGTCCCCGGCGTGCGCCGGGCGACCAGGATCGCCACCCCGGCCACCACACTGGCGAAGACGAGGGGGATCAGCACCGACTTGACGAGAAACATCGGGTCCATTGGGATCGCTCCTGTCCCCCGCCGCCCAAGAAAATCGCCCACGCCGACGATGGATCGGTCCGTGGGCGAATGGAATCAGCACCCGAGCATGTCAGTGGACACGCTTACTTGGCCTTGACGCCGGCGAACCCGACGGTGACCGCAACTTCATCGCCCAGCGAACCCTGCGCGACGCCGTAGGTCATGCCGAAGTCCGACCGCTTGATCGTGAAGGTCGCTTCCATGCCCACGCGGTAGCCGAAGTTACCCGCGTCCTTCTCGCCGGTCAAGACGACCTTGGCGGTGACGGGCTTGGTCTTGCCGAGCATGGTGACGTCGCCGGTGACGTCGAACGTGCCCTCGCCGGTCTTCTTGACGGCGGTGGACTTGAAGGTGATCGCCGCGTGCTCCTTCGCGTTGAAGAAGTCCGGGCCCTTGAGGTGATCATCGCGCTTGGTGTTCGCCGAGTTCACGCTGCCCGCGTCGATCGTCGCCGTGAGCTTCATCGACTCGGGGGACGCCTTGTCCCACTCAAGCGAGCCCGTCAGCTTCTGGAACGTGCCGTAGAAGTTCGACACGCCCGCGTGCTGAACCTTGAAGACCACCGACGAGTGGACCGTGTCGATCTCGTACGCCGCCAGCGCGGGAGCCGCCGGAGCGGACGGCGCCGGAGCCGGGGCGAACCCGATCAGCGTGGAGCCGACGACAGCCAGAAGAGCCGCGGAACCGATCGACCAGCAAGCGATGCATTTCATGAATCAGTCTCCTTAAGAGTCCCCGTGGATATGTCCACGAGTATAGACCGGCATCAATATAGGCCGCCCGCCCGGTCCATCCACCCCCAAGCCACCCCGCCACTACCCTCACGCATGGCCACATTTTCCAACATCAATCCGGGCACCGGACAACAGGGCGCAAACTTTACCGCCGCTTCCGCCGCCGACGTCGACACCGCTGCCCGACATGCTTTGGACGCTTTCCGCGCGGGCCTGCCTCGGGCCGCCCGCGCCGCCATGCTCGAAGCCGCCGCCGATGAGATCACCGCCCTCGGCGATGCGCTCCTCGACACCGCCGCGGCCGAGACCGGCCTTCCCGCCAAGCCGCGCCTCGCCGGCGAGCGCGACCGCACCGCGTTCCAACTCCGCATGTTCGCGAACGTGGTTCGCGAAGGCTCATGGATCGACGCGGCGATCGACCGCGCCGACCCCGCACGCACGCCGCTTCCCAAACCCGACCTCCGCCGCATGCTCAGGCCTCTCGGCCCCGTCGCCGTCTTCGGCGCCAGCAACTTCCCCCTCGCCTATTCCGTCGCGGGCGGCGACACCGCTTCCGCGCTCGCCGCGGGCTGCCCCGTCATCGTCAAGGGCCACCCCGCGCACCCCGCCACCAGCGCGATGGTCGCCCAGGCTCTCGACCGCGCCGTCGCCAAAGCCGGCTTGCACCCGGGCACATTCAAGCTCCTCCAGTCCGGCGGCGACCGCGACATCGACGTCGGCAAGGAACTCGTCACGCATCCCGCGATCAAAGCCGTCGGCTTCACCGGCTCAACCTCCGGTGGCATGGCGCTCGTCCGCCTC
>JBIKTT010000217.1:0-4917 GCA_044347925.1 Phycisphaerales bacterium | reverse complement strand
GCGATCGCTTTCAGAACGTCCGCCGCAGGCGAGCGGGTGGGATGCTGAGCTGGTCGCGGTACTTGGCGACGGTCCGGCGCGCGATTTCGATGCCCCGCTTCTTCAGGGCGTCGGCGAGAGCGTCGTCAGAGAGGGGCTTGGACTTGTCTTCCGCGTCGATGACCTCGCGGAGCGCGATCTTGATCGCTTCCCACGCCATGTCCTCGCCGCCGCCCTCGCCGGTTTCGGCGTCGGCTTTGGTCGACAAGCCGCCGGAGAAGAACTTGCGGAGGGGCCAGACGCCGCGCGGGGTCGCGATGTACTTCTCCGAGACGGCCCGGCTGATGGTCGCGAGGTGGACACCAAGCTCATCGGCGATGACGGACATCGGGAGCGTCTTAAGTGCTTGCGGGCCCTGGTCGAAGAAGTCGCGCTGGTGCTCGACGACGCGTTCGACGACGCGCAGGAGCGTCTGCCGACGCTGGCCGACGGCTTCCATCAGCCACTGGGCGTTGCTGAGGTTGGTCTTGATGAAATCGCGGCCGCGCTGGTCGATCGCTTTCTTGTCCTTGGCGAGCTTGGCGTATTCCTGATTGACGCGGAGGTTCGGAAGCCGGGCGTCGTTGAGGTACACGAGGTAGCGGTCGCCGTCGGGTTCATATTCGACGATCGCGTCGGGGACGATGCCGCTGGGTTCATCGGGGACGAGGCGTCGGCCCGGGTGCAGGCTGAGGCGGCGCATCAGGTCGATGGCTTCGCGGATCTCGACCATCGAGTAGCCCGTCTTTTCCGCGACCCGCGGCAGACGGTTCTTCATTAGGTCGTCGAGGTGGTCCGCGACGAGGCGGTGAGCGTGCGAGACGATGATCGGGTCTGGCGGAGATTCGGACTCCGCCATCGCGTCAAGCTGAAGCAGCAAGCACTCGCGCACGTCCCGGGCCGCGATCCCCGCGGGCTCGAGGAAGAGCTGCAAGCCTTTGAGAGCCGTCTCCAGGTCCGCGACGGTGGTGGGGTGGTCCGCGGTGGATGCACGCTCGGCGATGGTCGCAAGCGGCGTCCGCAGGTATCCGTCCGCGTCCAGGTGCGAGAGCAGGAGCTCGCCCATCGCACGCGTGTGCGCGTTGACCTCGACCAGAGACCACTGATGCTGAAGCTGTTCGAGGAGGGATTCGGACCGTGCCGGCTCGGCGGACATCGCGTCGGTCTTGGCGTCACGCTCGCCGTTGTTGCGGCGGAGGCGATCCAGGCCGGCCCGCTTGGTCAGTTCGGTCAGGGCGCGTCCGGCGGCGTCGGCGGCTTCCACGGGGTCGCCGGGCTCGCGTTCGATGATCTCAAGGGTGGGGTTGCTTTCGAGCTCACGTTCGATGCGTTCCTCGAGTTCGGCGAGGGGCATCTGCAGAATCTCCATCGACTGGATCATCCGCGGGGCCAGCCGCATCGACTGGCCCATCTTCATGTGTTGTGAGGTCTCGAATCGCATCAAGTGATCCGCATGTCCTTCCGCCGCGGGTGGGAGTGGGGGACGTGAGGGCTAGTCCACCCGCTGCCGTCCGACGATCGCGTCCGCGAGCACGGACTTGTTCGCGAACTCGAGGCTTGACCCGCTGGGCAGCCCCCTGGCGAGTCGGCTGACCCGCACGCCGCGGGCCCGGAGTTGTTCGCTCAGGAACAGCGCGGTGCCGTCTCCTTCGAGCGTGGGGTTCAGCCCCATGATCACTTCTTCGACCTTGACACCCCCCGGGTTTGAATCTGAGTGGTCCACTCTTTGCAGGAGGTCCCCGGCGGTGAGGTGCTCAGGTCCGATACCTTCGAGCGGCGACAACCGTCCGAGAAGCACGTGGTACAGCCCCTTGTACATCCCCGTCTGCTCCAGGGCGATCAGGTCCTTGGGCTGCTCGACCACCAGCACCGTCCGCCGGTCGCGCGAAGCATCCGCGCACACCGAGCAGACCACGTCGTCCGACAGGTTGGAGCAGACCCGGCAGTGCTTGACCGACTCCTTCACCTCCTGGATCGCGCGGGCGAGGCCCATCGCATCCTGCGGCGCGGACTTCAAGATGAAGAACGCCAGACGCTCGGCGGATCGCCGGCCGACCCCGGGGAGCCGCGCGAACTCGCCGATCAGCCGCTGCACCGCGGCCGGGTATGCGGAGCGGCGGCCGCTTCCATCGTCATCGAGTCTCGGGTTGGACCGGGGTTTGGCGGGCACACGGGAGTGTACGTTCCCCGTTCGGGCCGCGACCTACGCTTTCGCATGCCGATGGCTCGTCGAGTTCGTTGGTCCTTGATCGCCGCGGCGGTGCTTGCGACTTCCGGCGTCGTGTACGCGACGGTGATCCGGCCGGAGTTCGTGCCGCGGCGGTTCGGCGTGGTGGCCGAGGGGAAGATCTACCGGTCCGGCCGGTTGTCTCCCGGGGCGATCACCCGCGTCCACCGCGAGAAGGGCATCCGGACCATCATCGATTTCGGAGCGTGGGAGCCGGGCTCGATCGAAGAGCAGCGTGAGCAGCGCACCGCGGAAGCCCTCGGGATCAAGCGGCATGTCTTCCGGCTTGAGGGTGATTCGCGCGGCGACCCCAACGCGTACGTCAAGGCTCTCCGGATCATGAACGATCCGGCGGCGCAACCCGTTCTGGTCCACTGCTCCGCCGGGTCCGAACGCACCGGTTGCGTCGTGATGCTGTACAGGAACTTTCAGGAAAACGTGACGCCCGAAGCCGCGTACGACGAAGCTCAGCGGTTCGACCACGATCCGGACAGGAACCCGTACCTGATCGAGACGTTCACCAACTGGCGCGGACCCATCCGTGAATCACTCCGCACGGGCGTCCCGATCCCCTTCGAATATCCCAAGTGATCCGCGCCCGCCGGCCAGAGATCAGCGGCCGCTCGCGGAGGACTCGGTCGATTTGCCAAGCCTCGGCCATGGCTGGGCCAGCAGTCGGTTCGTCCACTGGTTGAGCGCGGCAAACTCCGCCGGATCGATCTCCACATCCCCCGGGGCCGAAGCCGCGACACGCGCGTGGTTCGCGATCACCCGGTCGTAGTACTCAAGGTCAAGTACGAAACAGACGCCGTAGGAGCCCGTCACGACAAGCGTCTTGCCGTCGGGGCTGAACCGCGTCACGATCCCCTCGACCGCCGAATCCCCGATCGTCAGAAGCAACAGGTTGCGCCGCTCCCGCGTGTCCCACAGGCGAACCGTTCCGTCGACGGAGGTTGATGCCAGGATCCGGGAATCCGTCGGGCAGTAGTCGATGTTGCCGACCAGCGCCGAGTGCCCCTCCAGAGTCGCGACCGGCTCGAGCGTCGATGCGTCCAGCAGATCGATCACGCGTCCCCACGACGACAGGGCGATGTGCTTGCCATCGGGCGCGAACGCCATCGACCACTGCTGGCGCTCCCGGTTCGTCGTCGTCTTGGGGGGGAGCGTGAGGTCCGACATGTCCCAGAGGAAGGACGATTGGTTCCGGTTGCTCGCCATCAGACGCGATCCGTCCTGATTGAAGCGAGCGGCGATGTACGCGTACCCCGTCGGCTGCTTGGCCATCGTGTGCGTCACGCGCCAGCCGTCCGTCTCGCCAACGGTGAGCGTGCCTTCCGCGGTCACGATCGCGAATCGCTTGCCGTCGGGCGTGATATCGACCGACGCGTTGGATTCGCTGAGCACCCTGGGGATCTCGTGCAGCCGCTCGCCGGTTGAGACGTCCCACACGCGGAGGAATCGGTCGTCCTGTCCGGTCGTGACGACCTGGCCGGGTCCGGGGCCGGCGACGATGGTCATGACGCGGCCTTTGTGCCCGTTCCACGACCGGACATGCTTGAGCGTCGGGAGCGACCACATCCGGATCCTGCCGGTGGAATCGCCGGTGAAGAGGTGCTTGCCGTCGCGGCTGAATCCGGCGGAGACGCGGCCTTCGAGGCCGGGGAGGTCGATGCGGCCGCCCGGGGTCAGTTCCCAGATGCGTGCTTCGCCGGTCGACGTGCCCGCCAGCGCGTACCGATCATCGCCGAAGAGATCGAGCGACGCGATGCCCGATGCGGTGAAGGACTTCTTCCGCTGCATCGTGACGGCGTCGTGCAGGTCGAGCTTCCACCAACCGGAGGAGACGATCGTCGATCCATCGCCGAAGACGCGCAAGCCGGTCACGGCACCGTTGGCCGTCGGTGTGCCCGCGAGCGGTTTTCCCGTCGCGCCGTCGGTCGAGCGGATCATGCGGTCGCGCCCGCCCGAAAGCACCACGCCGGTGATCGGGTTCAATCCGAGCGCGCCCAGCCCCTGCCCGCCATGGCCGTTGGCCAGCGTCGCTTGAAAGACGGTTTCGCCCTCCGGCGTCACCGCGTAAAGCCCGCCGTCGCGAGCGCCGACGTAAAGCGTCCGGCCGTCGGTCGAGAAGATCACCGAGACCGTGGCCGCCGGCAGGCGGATGCTCATGAGCTCCGTGAGCGACGGGAAGTCGTACATCGAAGCGATCCCGCGATCGGAAGTGACCGCCAGGCGGGTCGAGTCCGGCGAGAGGGCCATGCGGACCACGGGCGTGCTCGCGAACACGGTCTTGATCCTTGCTCCCGTCGCGACGTCATGAATCGCGATGGCGCGGTCGCGGCCCGCGGAGACGAGCATCTTCCCATCGCTTGAGTAAGCCATGCCGACGATCTGCGTGCCGGCCGTGTGGGCTTTGATCTCGCGGATGGGTGACATGTCGGCGGTGCGCCATAGGCGGATGCAAGCGTCGGTGCTTGCGGTGGCGCACGACAAGCCGTCGGGCGCGACGGCGGCGGCGGTGATGCTCGCGGGGTGCGCCTGGACGGTCGCGACCATGCCGTGCTGGTAGTACATCTCCCACAGCGCCCAGCGGGTGTGGAGCGAGCTCGGCGTGCGGAGGTGCTCCCGCCACAGGGATTTCTCGGCGATGCCGAGATCGCCGGTGCGCGACA
>JBIKTT010000275.1:0-4343 GCA_044347925.1 Phycisphaerales bacterium | reverse complement strand
TCGGGGGTCGAGTGTGTGGGACCCGGGGGAATCACCGTGGGCGCGGGTCTTGCGCCCGACGGATCGGCGTCGTTCGGGCCGTTCCCGAAGGTCGGGATCTACACGGCATCGTGGAAGGGGCCGGGAGCGGCGGGCGATGAGACCTCGGGGGGCACGTCCAAGCGTCGATTGGCGGTGAATCTGCTTGATCCGGCGGAATCGGACATCCGTGCCGCCCAAGAAATCAAGCTTGCATCGACGGATGCGGCGGCCAAGCAAGGCGAGACGGGCGGATCGGTCCGTATCCTTTGGCCTTGGATGCTTCTGGCGGCGCTGGCCGTGGTGATGCTCGAATGGTTCATCTACAACCGCAAGGTACACGTCTGACCCACCCACCCATGACGATCCACACCCACCCACTCCGCTTGCTCGCCGTCTGGGTGATGATCGCGATCGTCGCCATGACTGGAGGGCGAGCGGCGGCGCAGGACAAGTCGGTGCTTTCCCGCGCGGACTTTGGCTGGAACACGACGATCACGGCGGGCCGGTGGTGTCCGGTGCGGGTGTGGCTTGACGGGAGCGCGGATTCGGACCCGGTCTCGGGCGTGATCGAGATTTCGTATTCGCAGGACCGCACGCAGAACGCGGCGGTGGTCGTGCCGGCGTCAACGACACCGGGCAAGCTCACGCCGATCGACCTGGCGGTGTGCTTGCCGTTTGACGTGGGGTCGGTGAAGGTGACGTTCAGTTCGGGCAAGGGCGTGCGGACGCTTGAGTTCACGCCGCCGCCGACGTCGGGCCAGACGGCGCAGCCACGGCGGGGCGAGCAGCGTCTGGGTCAGCTTTTCGCGGGCACGCGCGGGCTGATGGTCCATAGCGGGGTGAGCTCGATCGAGCGGTCGTTTCCCAAGCCGCGTGAGGTGGATCGGGCGCCGAGCGTGGGAAGCCAGATCGTCACGAACTACACGGGATTCAGCGGAGACAAGTTGACGGAGCTGCGGTGGATGCAGCTTGCGGCGACGGACGTTTCATTGGAAGACTTGCCGCCGATTCCGCAGGCGTATCAGGGGCTGGAAGCGTTGATCATTGATCCGGGGAAGTCTTCGGGGATCGAGCCTCGCGTACGCGGTGCGATTCTCGACTGGGTGGCTTCGGGCGGGCGTCTGATCCTGCTTGCGACGGACGAGACGGGAGCGTGGCGGCAGTGGCTGACGCCGGGCCTTGGGGAAGCGATCTCGGCGAGCGTGCCGGGGCGGATGGTGCCGCCGGCGGAGCTGAACGCGGTGCTTCAGAGCGATGTGCTCAAGGTTTCGGCCACGCAGTCGACCAACGGCAACCTGCCGCAGTATCGCGGCTATCCGCAGTCGGTGGAGGTCACGGTCCAGTCGGAAGCGGCGCCGGTGGTGCCGCTTCGGAAGGAGATCGTCGGCCGGGTGTTCACGCTTTCGGAGGATGCTTTGGCGCAGGGGTGGTCTGCGTCGTGGTCGACGGGTGCGGGGTCTGGCCTGATGGTGCGTGGGCCGATGGGTATGGGCGTGGTGACGATCCTTGGGGTGGATCCGGAAGCGGTGCCGGACGCGCTTGACGCGCAGGCATCCAAGCGTTTGTGGCGGGACGCGCTGACGCCTTCGATAGCGACGTATCTGGCGACGCCGTTCAGCGATTCGCACGCTCGCGACCGCGAGGTGAGCACCGCGCTCAACACGATCGTGAGCGTGCCGCCGCTTGGCAACACGGTGTTCAACGTGATCCTGATCTCGCTGGGTGCTTTGGCGCTGCTTCTGGGGCCGATCGACTGGTTTGTGCTCAAGCGGTTCCGGGCGCGGCAGCATTCGTGGCTTGTGGCGCTGGGGTGGGTGTCGCTTGCGTCGGTGGCGGCGTTTGTGATTCCGCCGCGGCTTCGGAGCGGGCCGCCGCAGATCAACCGACTGACGTCGGTGGACGTGGTGCAGTTGTCGAACGATCTGAAGGCGCGGGCGTTTGCGTGGCAGGACGGTTTGACGGGCATTTTCGCGTCCGGTCCGCTTCGGATCGTGATCGATGATTCGTCGGAGACGGAGGTTGCGGGCTCATGGTGGCACGGCATCGCGCCGGAGGACGATTCGTACTACGGGCCGTTCTCGGAGCCTCGTCGCAACTCGCTGAACATCTTCGCGCCGCTCGTCACGCCGCAGTTGACCTCGGTGGATCGTGAGCGGCAGAGCGTGCCGGTTCCGTTCAACATGCCCTCGTGGAGCTATCGCACCTTGGCGGATTCGTCGGTTCCGGAGGCTCCTCCGATCAGGGCGACCATCAGCCGGGAGGGCGAGCGGTTCAAGGTTCGGCTCTCGGGGTTGCCCGAAATCGGCGGTATCGGCAGGCTGACGCTTTTCACCTCGTCGGACGCCTCGAGGCCGCAGACGGAGGTGGATTTCGTCGGCGAGGGCGATGTGCCGCTGGCGACGGGAGCGACGCTTCCGACGTTCGACGGTTTGCCGTTTGACTACGACCGATTCGGCAACCGGATGCCGAATGCGGTGCCGCGGTCGTCGCAATTCTGGGCGTGTGAACTGCCGGGGCCATCGAGGCGGTTCGGGGCGATCAAGGCGCGGCTTGATTCGGGCCGGTGGGCGATGGTCGAGCTCGTGCTGACGGCACCGGTTCCCTCTTCGCGGTTCCTGAGCCAGAAGATCCTTGATCGCGAGAACTTTGTCTCGAGCGATCTGACCACGATCCGCCTGCTTGTGCCGATCGGGAGCCCCGCCGAGAGCCCGTCGCAAACGCCGTCCAAGGAGCCTGCACCTTGATCGAGATCCGCAACCTTACGAAACGCTACGGGGCGCTCACCGCGATCGACAATCTTTCCCTTTCGCTTGGGAAGGGGGAGATCTTCGGGTTCATCGGGCCCAACGGCGCGGGCAAGACGACGACGATGAAGGTCCTGGCGTGCCTGCTCAAGCAGGACTCGGGCGAAGCATTCATCGACGGGTGCGACACGCGCAAGGACGGTGACCGCATCCGCCGCATCATCGGGTACATGCCCGACTTCATCGGCGTGTACGACGACCTGACGGTGGACGAGTATCTCCAGTTTTTCGCCGCGGCTTTCCAGATTCCGCGGGCTCGCCGCCGCAGCATCGTGGACAACGTGCTGGATCTGACTGACCTGACGAGCAAGCGGCACGCGATGGTCGAGTCCCTTTCGCGCGGGATGACGCAGCGGCTGGGCGTCGCGCGGGTGCTGATCCACGATCCCAAGGTTTTGCTGCTGGACGAGCCTGCTTCGGGCCTTGACCCCCGGGCGAGGATCGAAATGAGGTCGCTCCTCACGGAGCTTGGCAAAATGGGCAAGACGCTCATCATCTCCTCGCACATCCTGTCGGAGCTTGGCGAGATGTCGACGTCGATCGGCATCATCGAGCGCGGCAAGCTGCTTTACTCGGGCACGATGAAGGACGCGCTCAACAAGGCGCGGTCCGGCGAACGCATCGAGGTCGCTCTCCAGCCGGACTCCGCCGCTCCCGAACTGGTGAAAGCCGCGATCGAGCGTGACCACCGCGTCGCGCGGGTGGCTCAGCAGGCCGAATCACCGCAATCGCTTTTCGTGGACCTCGTCCCCGGCGAGCATGGGCACCATTTCCTGATCGAAAGCGTCATCGCGGCCGGCGGCAAGCTCGCCGCGTTCCGCCCCGTTGAGATCAAGCTCGAAGACGCGTTCCTCAAGCTCACGACCGGAGCGCTTCAATGACCGAAGCACCCCCGCCCGAGTCCGCACCGCCGCCCCCGCAGGCCGCGAGCGTCGCCGTCAGCACCGGCGCGAGCGCCGCTCCGCTGCGCCGGGGGGGCATGCTCGAGAATCTCAAGTCGGCTTTCCGCATTGATTTCCCCGGTCCGGTCTTCCAGAAGGAAGTGCTTTCGAGCCAGCGGAAGTTCACCGCGTTTGCGAGCCGGATGGTGTACGTGCTTGTGCTGGGCGGCATCCTCTGGATCGTCTATTACGCCATCAAGCAGCGAGCGGATTTCAGCTCAAGCCCGGTCCGCACCCTTCAGTCGCTCCAGTCGGTCGCGCCGTCGCTCACGGCGGCGGTGCTTTGGGTGCAGGCGTGCTTGCTGACGCTGCTTGCGCCGGGCATGACATGCAGCGCGTTCTCCGAAGAGCGTCGCAAACGGACGCTTGATGTTCTGCTGACGTCGCCCATCCGGCCGTGGCAGATCGTCATGGGCAAGCTTCTCTCCGGCGTCGCGGCCTTGGGCGTCATCGCTTTGTGCGCCCTGCCGGTGCTTCTGGCGGTGCGCGTGTTCGGCGGCGTTCAGGCGGAGTACATCTTCGGCGCCTTCGCGCTTTCGCTTTCGCTGGGCACGCTGATGGCGGCGCTCTCGATGCT
>JBIKTT010000113.1:0-6547 GCA_044347925.1 Phycisphaerales bacterium | reverse complement strand
GCACAGCGATGAACTTCAGCGATTGCAGAAAGATGTCACCGACGAATTTGTTGGCCAGGGCGAGAAAGACAAGAGCCTGAGCGAGGAACCCCGCGGCCTGGTTGGCTTCTCCCTCGCCGCGGCCGAGGCCCTTCATCATCAGGGCGGAATCCTTGACGCCGAAGTTCGCCCAGGTCTCGGCGGTCCAGTACTCGCCAATGAGCGAGCCGACGACAATCCCCATCGCGAGGGCGATGAGCACCTTCCAGTGAAGTTCGAGTCCGCGTTTGCCGGGTTCCATGGGGTCGGAGCATACCAGCCCCGCCGCACCACCGCCACCCCCACTATCCCCACAAGGCCGCACCGCTCAGGCAAGCGGATCGGCCCCATGAGCTTCAGATGGAGAAGGCAAGAGCGGCGAAACGCTCGCGATCGGCGGCGAAGTCGATGGGCATCGGCGGGAGCGTGATCCCGTGCGGCTTGCCGCGGTAGCCGACGCTTTCGAGGCCGGTGAGGATCTCGCGTTCGAGGCGGCCGGGGCGGCAAAGCTCATGGGTGTTGGTGGACGCGAAGATCGCTCCGCGCGGCCGGAGGAGTCGAGCGGCTTCGCCGACGAGGCGTGCGTAGTCGTCGACCGAGCTCCAGGCTTTGATCCCCTTCTTCTTCGAGCCGGCGGAGAAGCTTGGCGGGTCGAGGATGATGAGGTCGTAGGTGAGCTTTTTGCGGGCGGCGTAGGCGAAGAACTCGAAGGTGTCCATGCGGGCAAAGCGGTGCGTGCCGTCGTCGACGCCGGCTTGCATGCCGCTGTGGGCGAAGTTGCGTTTGCCCCAGTCGAGGTAGCGGGGCGAGACATCCACGCTTGTTGTCGCGGCTCCCGCCGTCCCCGCCGCGACGGAGAAGGCGCAGGTGTACGCGAAGGTGTTGAGGACGGAGACCTGGGTCGAGTTGAACGCTTTGCGTCGGGCGGCGACCCAAGAGGCGACCCACGCCCGGTTGTCGCGCTGGTCGAGGAAGATGCCCGTGGACAGGCCGTCGTAGAGGCGGACTTCGAGCGTCCAGCCGTGTTCCCTGACGAGCATCGCTTCGGGCAGGGCGTCGCCGGCGGCGGGGATGGGATCGGCGACCTCGGGGGGGAGTTCGCCGCCGAGCTTGGAGCGGTCGCGGGCGAAGTGCTTGACGTAGACGGCCGTGATGTCGAGAGAGCGGAGGCCGCGGAGGACGATCCCGGCTTCGGCGTGGGCGTCAAACCCACGGGGCACGCGGCCCTCGTAGGCGATCAGCACCGCGCCGCGGGCTTGTTCGCTTTGGTAGACGTCGATGAAGACCCCGTCCATGCCGTCGGCTTCGCCGGAAAAGATGCGGCACGCTCCGACGGGGGCGGGGGACTTCCCGACGCCCTCGAGCAGAGGCTTGCGTCTGGCGACGGCTCTTGCGAGGAGCGAGCCCAAAGCGGAACTGGTGCGGGGTCGGTCCATATCGGCGGAGAGTACACCGCGAAGGGGCCGACAAGCGCCGCTGGGCCTTGCTATCTCGACGGATCGTTCACGACGAAGTCGCGGGCCGCTCCGGCCGACCAAGGGGTCGAGGTGGGGCCGCCGGATGCGCCGTCATCGCTCAGGTCCTTGCCCACGAAGTAAAGGAGGAACCCGCGGCCGAGTCCGTCGGGGGTCTGGAGCCGCTTGTAGTTCGGTGTGCCGCCGGACCACGGGTCCGCCGGGATGGCGGGGATGAACCTGGGCACCAGATCGAGGAGCTTCTCGGGATACGCGCCGGTTTCGACACGGTGCCGCTCGATCGCGAGCCAGAGGTCCGTGCCGCGGCGGTTTGCGAACGTCTCATCGATCGCCGCGATGTAGTACGGCGAGCCCGCAATCCCGCGAAGGAGGCCGAGTTCGGGCGGCGGGCTTGAAGCAAAGGGCGCCTGGCGGTTCGCGGCTTCGCCGGTCACGGCGGGGATGAACGACGTGTAGAACGCGTCGAGCTCGTTCATGTTCTCGCGGTACGTGCCCAGCCGGGTCTTCATGAGGGTCTCGATGAGCTCCCGCCAGTTCTGTTTGCTCGCGATCTGCGAGCGGAAGGGGGTGGAGAGGCGGCCCCAGCGGAAGTTCTCCGGCGTCGAGAAGTACGACTGCACCGAAAGATCGGCCCAGAGGCGGTCGCCGTCCAGCGCGGAAGCGAACTGCAACTGCGGGCGACCTCGCTCGAGGGCCGCCTGCACCTCGGGCATCCACGAAAGATCCGGCTGCGGCCGGCCCTTAGGCGGGAGGAGCCAAAGCCGGACGCCCGTTGCCGCCGAGTTCTCGCATGCGGCGGCCAGGAGTTGCTCGTATCCGCGTGGATAGGCCGCGCAGGCACGGGAGATCGCCATGAGCGCATCGATGGACGCGATGAAGTCGGCTTTGTCCCCGCGCTCGGCCGCGACGGCCATCCGTCCGCGGAGCATCCGAATGAGCACGCGAACGGAAGTGATGCGGTCCTGCCCGGGAAACGCCCGCGGGTCCTCGTCAAACTCGGAATCGGGCGGAGCCAGCGCCATGGACTCGGCGGCTTGGGCGAGGGTCGCGAAGACGCCGGCCTTCGCGTATTCGATGAGCATCCGGCGGGCGAGGGCTTCGGAAGCGCGGTTCTGTTCGGGCGTTTCGTGCGAGCTGTAGACGCCCTTGGGGTCCGGATCCATCAGTTCGGGCCGCTCGATGAACGCGAACTCCGGATAGACCCAGTTGCCGCTGGGATTCGGCTGGTCGCGCCAGGCGAGGCGGTCGACGTCGTCGATCACATCACGGGCGCGGACGAGCCGCTCCCAGACGGACGATCCGCTGTTCGCCGTCGCGGCCGCTGTGCCCGACGGGTTGCCCATCGTCGCCGCGAGGGACCTGAGCTTGGCTCGCGTCGAGGCCATCTCGCTCCGGGCGGTTGAGGCGGTCCATCGCGTGAGCGCCTCGTTGACGCTCAGCGTGAGCACGCCACCGCCGCCGACCACGGTGAGGAGGGTGATCACGACGCGCCGGACCAGCCGCTTGCGTTTGGCGGTCCAGAAGACCTGCAGTTCGAGCTTCTGCCCTTCGATGAAGACGCGGCCGGTCGCTCCGCCGCCCGCGACCACCGCCGCAGCGTCCCCGCCCTCCTGGCCCGCCCGCGTCAGTTCGGCGAGCGATGCATCCACCTCGACCTCGGCTCCGCACTCCGGGCACTTCACGACCGAGTGCCCATCCTCCCGCTGCGTGACCGCCAGCCCGATCACCGAGTATCCGCACCCTGGACACCCGCCCCGCGTCCGCAGCACGAACAGAAGCCGACGCCGCAGCAGCAGATCCCGCACGATGTACCCCGCCACCGGCCCCACCATCAGCACGAGCCCCCCCGTCGGGAGCCACATCAGGAGCCGCCACGTCAGCACGTCGCCGTACTCAAAGACACGCCACTTTTCCGAAAGCCACGCCGCTCCGATGATCCCCAGCAGGAGCAGCGGCAGCATCACCGCGAGGATCACCCCGGTGTGCAGCAGCATGACCCACGGATTGCTCCGCGCCGACTTGATGAACCGCTCGCAGTGCTCATCGTCGTAGGAGTCAAGCTCCGGGAACGCCCGGTGGATTTTGCGGGTGAGGAGCCTCATTAAGGAAGTCTACCGAGCAAGGTGGTGGCGGGATGCCGGTGGACCGTGACGTTCGCGGAGAGGTGGAACTTCTTCCCGGCCCCACTGGGCAGCATTCCAGACGCGATGGGCAACCCGCGGTCAACCGAGAGCTTTCCAAGCTGCCAACCATCCGTTATGCTTGGAAGAATGCCGGGGAACGAAGCTCACGACAATCAGGATCACCGGGCCGTTCGGGCGGCGGACCGTGCTCTGCTTCGCGGGGCGTTTCGCAGCCGGCTGCTGCCCTCGTATCTCGCATTCATGAATCCCAGTTCCGCAGAGCGAGCACTCGATGCCGCGATCGATCTTGAGCTCGATCGGCTCGGCGACCTCGCGTTTGCCGAGTCCTTCGCGGCGTCGATCGGCTTGGGGTCTCCCAGCGACTACCTTCCGCGCTGCCTCGATGTGGACGGCGCGCCGCTGCTGTGCGCAATCCGATTCTTCGGCGGGGATCGGGCCCGGCCTTTCGTGGAGCTCATCGCGGGCGAGCGGCTGCAGGTGAACTGCGAGCAAGCGGCTTTGGCCGCGATGCGGACGTACGAGGTATTTCAGCCGACCAGTGCGCGTCTCATCATACCCGGCGGGCGGAAGCCGGATGTCGGCCCGGGCTGGGTCGCCGTGCAGGATCAGGTGCTCTTGGTCGGGCGTGTGGCCGAGATGGAGGCGGGCCGCGCGGAGCATCCACTCCGAGTGTCGCTGTTCCCAGCCGCGCACGACGAAGCCGCCGAGTTCGTGCGCGCGGGGTACGCCCGCATCGCCGCGGCGGATTCGGCCTTGCGATCTCGGCTGTTTCCCGCGACGGCCGAAGAGCTTGCGGAGTGCGCAGGGCACGGGCATCTATGGTGGTGGATGCTTGAGGGCGACCGCGCGGGCCTCATCGCCGCGCGGCCCGATTCGGTCCTGGGTTTCTCCGGGCTCCTGATGGTCGAGGAGCTTGTCGCTCAAGATTTTTCAGGGCGGGGGACGGCCGCGATGGCACAGCGCGAGCTCGCCTCGAAAGCACGGGCGACGGACCCGGACGGATTGATGATCGGAACGATCGACGCGATGAACGCGGCGAGTCGAGCCACCGCGCGCCGGGCGGGACGCTCGGAAGTTCTCTCTTGGTGGTTCCTCACGCCGCCGGGCGGTTCCGCCGACCGCGTGTGAGAGAGGAAAGCGTCCGCTGAGAGGGGCCTTTTGCCACGTCGGGCAGGACACCGACCAACGCACCGCCCGACGATTGGCAGCGCGGTGCCACTCCCTGCAGTCTCTGCCGGAAGTCGGCCCACCGTCCACACCCCTACCCTCCGGCCTATGTCCGCGAATCCCGCCACACTCCCCCGCCGCACGTTTGCCATCATCTCGCACCCGGACGCGGGCAAGACGACCCTGACCGAGAAGCTCCTGCTTTACGGCGGCCAGAAGACCCTCGCCGGGTCGGTGACCGCTCGCAAGAACCAGCGGGCGACGACGTCGGACTGGATGGAGCTTGAGAAGCAGCGCGGGATCTCGATCTCGTCCACCGTGCTGATGTTCGACTACGGCCCGGAGGGCGGCCAGACGTTCCGCGTGAATCTGCTCGACACGCCGGGGCACAAGGACTTCTCGGAAGACACGTACCGCGTGCTCACGGCGGTCGATGCGGCGATCATGGTGATCGACGCGGCCAAAGGCATCGAGCCGCAGACACGCAAGCTGTTTGAGGTCTGCCGGCGGCGCGGCGTGCCGATCTTCACGTTCATGAACAAGTGCGACCGGCCGACGCGGGACCCGCTCGAACTGCTCGATGAGCTTGAGAAGGTGCTCGGGATCGGGGCGTTCCCTGTGAACTGGCCGCTGGGATCGGGGCCGTCGTTCAAGGGCGTCTACGACCGCCTCACGCGGAAAGCCCACATGTTCGAGCGGACACCCGGCGGGGCGTACGTCGCGCCGCTCGAGGTTCGCGGCTTGGATGACCCGGCCGTCCGCGAGAAGCTTGAGGACCACGTTTACGAGAACTCGAAGGAACAGATCGAGATGCTCGAGGGGGCCGGAGCGGAGTTTGACGAGGAGAGCGTGCTCGCGGGGCTTGTGACGCCGGTCTATTTCGGGTCGGCGATGAACAACTTCGGCGTGCAGCTTCTGCTCGACGGGTTTCTGGAGCACTCGGCGCCGCCGGGGCCGCGCGTTTCGGTGGGCCCCAAGGGTGATGAACGGCGCGAGATCAAGCCGGAAGATCCGGGGTTCTCGGGGTTCGTCTTCAAGATCCAGGCGAACATGGACCCGCGGCACCGCGACCGCATCGCGTTTGTCCGCGTGGTCTCGGGGGCTTTCACGCGCGAGATGACCGTGAACCATGTGCAATCGGGGACGCGGATCCGCTTGTCGAACGCGCAGAAGCTCATGGGGCAGGCTCGCGAGACGGTGGAAGAGGGGCGTGCGGGGGACGTCGTCGGAATCGTCGGGCACGATGTGCTTCGCATCGGCGACACGCTCGCGGAGGACAAAGCGATCGTGTTCAACGAGATCCCGCGGTTTACGCCCGAGGTGTTCGCGTACCTGCGGAACCCGGTGCCGGCGAACGCGAAGAAGTTCAGGCTTGGGCTTGAGCAGCTTTTGCAGGAGGGCGTGGTGCAGGTGTTCTTCGTGGGGGCGGGGCAGGTGAAGACGCCGCTTCTGGCGGCGGTGGGCCCGCTTCAGTTCGAGGTGGTGCAACACCGGATGCAAGCGGAGTATCAGGCGGAGAGCGGCCTGGAACCGAGCGTGTACAAGATGGTGCGGTGGTGGCGGATGCCGGGGAAGGCGCAGGAAGGAAAGGGAGCGGACGCGGATTGGCTCCCCGACCTGCCGAGCAACGCGGCGATCGCCTACGACCGGGACAATCTGCCGGTGGTGCTGCTCGGGGATGAGTGGGCCTTGCGGCACTTTGTGCAGCGGAACGAGGGGATTGAGGTTTCGGAGCTTCCGATT
>JBIKTT010000112.1:0-6552 GCA_044347925.1 Phycisphaerales bacterium | reverse complement strand
CTTCCATGCCGCGGAAGTCACCGGCCGGCTCACGCGCCGCGGAGGCAAGCACGTCTTCAAGGCGACAGACGTCAAGCCACGCTCGTTGAACGCCGCGTTCAAGCGCGTGCTCGAGGAGATCCGCCCTTTCCCCGTCATCGAGGATGAGTCGTTCGGCAAGCTGAAGTTCAACTCGCTTCTGAACCTATACAACAAGCGTGTCCGCTTCGGCGGAGAGCCCATTCCGCTCGAGATTGAAGCGTACTCGCGGGACGAAGCGGCGGGAAACCTCGCCACCGCGAAGGTGATCCTGAAGGACTCAGCCAAGTGGGCGGCGTGGGTGAAACAGTTCATCGCGACGACGCTTCTCAAGGAGACCAACGCGATGTGGCGAGAAGACATGAAGCCGCTGACGGCGGCTCAGCTCGCGAAGCAGGTCGCGCTCCGGAGCATCACCGTCTGCGAGAAGCACATCGAACTGTACCTCGCGGCCAAGGGCGAACTCTACGGGGGACATTGGGTTCAGCTGTTTGTCTCCGACCGCATGAAACTTCTCCGCAGGGATTTCATCGGCTGACGCGTGTGCGTGCAAAGACCACCAGCCCTCACCCCCCCGCCTTGAACGACACGATCGGCTTGAGCGTTCGCGTGACGCGGACCAGATCCCGCTGGGCTTCCATGACCTCGCGGAGGTCGCGGTAGACGGCGGGGGCTTCGTCGCGGAGGGAGCGGGTCTTGGACGTGTCGAAAGCGACGCCCGACATCTGTTGGTGGAGGTCGTCGGCGGTGACGAGCGACTTGGCTTCGGAGCGGGAGAAGACACGGCCGGCACCGTGGGAACTGGAAGCCATGGAGCGGGCTTCGCCGCGGCCTTCGACGTGGACGCTCATCGTGCCGGCCGAGCCGGGGATGAGGCCCGTGAAGCCCGCGTAGGCCGGCGCGGCTCCCTTGCGGTGCACGATCAGGGGTTTGCCATCATGCGACTCCTCGCGGATGAAGTTGTGCGGAGCGTCCAGGACGCCGGCCCAATCCGGCCGGCCGCCGAGGGCGCTCGCGACGGCTTTCGCCGCGACGGCGAGCAGGAGCATCCGATTGGCTCGCGCATACGCGACGCCCCACGCTTGATCGTGCAGGTAGTCGGTCCCCGCAACCGACGAAGCACGCAGACCGACGAGCGAAGCACGCACGCCGTCCCGCTCTGCTTCGCGGGTGTAGCGGCGGGCGATCGCTTGGCCCATGAACCGCGACCCGCTATGGACCATGATCCACACGCGGCCCGCTTCGTCATGCTGAACCTCGACGAAGTGGTTGCCGCGACCGAGACTTCCGAGCTGCGTCACGCCCTCGCCGCTCGCGAGCTTGCGGAGCGAAGCATCCGCGAGGTCGCCGGTATCGGGCGCGACGAACCTGGGCGGCGCGGCTTCCTGCCCGCGGCGGCGCATGACGATGTCGATCGAGCGGTTCAGTTCGCGGAGGATCTCCGCTCGCTCATCGTGCCCCGGGATGCCGATGTCGGTCATCGCGAGGGTCGACATGCCGCAGCCGATGTCGCCGCCGATGGCTTGGGGATAGACGACCTCGTCGGTGCCGAGGACGGTGCCGACGCAGACATCCGCCGAGGGATGCACATCGGGCATGACCGCCATGCGTGCGAGACCCGGCAAGCTTTGGAGCTTGGTGAGGATCTGTGCGGCTTTGAAGTCGAGGCTGTCGACGAGCCACATCTGAATGCGACTGTCGGCGCGGAGAGCTTGCTCAAGCGAGCTTGGCGTGCCGATGCGGCGACGCTTGGCTTCCCGACGCTCGCGGCGGGGGAGGATCGGATCCTCGAGCGGATCCATTTCGGGGTTGAAGTTGATCTTTTTCATCGGTCGAGTCCTTGTTCGTGTCTTCCTTCATCCGCGCGGATGGGAGTGTCATCCGACTGCGGTCCATCAATGAGCATCAAGGTGAGCGTGGGCACCCGCTTGCGAGCCAGCGCCCGCGCAAGCGAAGCGCGAAGCACGCTCGTCACCGTCGCGAGCCAGCGAACGAGCCGGTCCGGGTCGCGGGCGTTCGAAGCGGCGACCCGCACGCGCAGGTGTGAGCCCGCTCCGATCACCTCCACATGCACCACGCCGAGCCCGCACGCGATCGCGGGGCCCATCGAGCACAGGTCGCGCTCGATGATGCGTGCCGCGACCTTCGCGAGCTGGGCATCGCGATAGCTTGGGCGTTCCATCCGCTCGCGGCGTGCTTCGGCACGCTCGCGGAGTTCATCGAGCTTGGGGTCGATTCCGTCGTCTTCTTCGAGCCGGGCGCAGTGATCGCGCACGTCGTTGTTCCGTCGTCTGGCCATGGGATCCTCCGGCTCAGCGCGAGGAGCGACCGGGCTTTCGGCGGCGAGTGCACGCGGGAAGGCGCGTGCGAGGCGCGAAACGAGAGCCGGAACGCGTAATCAGCGTTGAGCGAGTGACATCAGTTGTGAACTTGGGTGATGAGGCAGGATGAAACCCGCCGGGTCGGTCGCGAGCGAGTGGCTCAGGCGACGAACGAGGCGGAGTTCAGATTCATGGCGTGACGTACAGACATGGGCGAACTCCTTTCTGACGCGCAGAGCGTCGGAGGAATTCTACCGCTTTCGCAGCCTCAATTCAACGAAAATCACGTAGCTTCACGCTTTTTCTGCTCTTGGCGAACACGCTCGATCAGTTCCACGAGCGGCATTCGAATCTCACCCGACCAGTATGAAGACGGGCCGACCGAACGCGCGGCAAGTCCGAGATCACCTCGGACATAAACCCACAGGCGCTCGATCACCTCCGGCTTCCACTCGCACGTTTGCGGATCCATCGCCGCAGCGATGAGCGAGCTCAGGTCCGGCGGCCAATCAAGACCGCGACTCCCCCACCAATCAAGTCTGAAGCTTGCGAGCACCTTGTCTCCGTCGACAACTTCGACGACAGTCGCAAGCACGGGTTCGGGGAGTTTGCCCGAGACGTACGTCGCGCGATACAGGGAATCGAAGATCTTCTGATCGTCAAAGTGGATCAAGAGCCAAGGATCCCTATTTCGATCGGATATCACAATCCAGAGCGCGTCCGCGATCAGCGAGTCGATGGCGGGTGAAGAGACCGCGGTCATGACGTCAGCTTCCCGATCCGTCACGACGATTTCGACGCTGTGTGTCACGGTTCGACTCGTTCCCCAGCTGCCTGAGAGCGTCATCTCGAACTCGAAGGTGTGCCGACCGATGGACATCGCGGGAATCTCGATCTCCCACGCTACAGGAGGCCCGTCGTCGTTCCAGTCTGGTTCGCGGGCGGGATCGTGAATGGAACGCGTCGGCCAGCTGTCGATCGCGGATCGAAGGTGAATCCCGCGTCCATCCGTCGAGCGAAGGTCGACCTGCTTGGGACCAACCAGCGGCCACTTGTCGTACTCAGGGCTGAGTCGGATCGGCATGGAAACACCCGCGGGCCAGACGTTTCGCACGCGCAACCAGCCAAGTATCTCCTCGTCACTGGTCGCGGCGACCTCCCGTCGGGCGATGATCGCTTCCTGCCATCGCCACATCGCTCGCGAACGCCTCCACGCCGCTTCAGCGAGTTCATGCCCTTGCTCGGCTCGCTCGACCGGCGCGATGAATACGAGGAGGGTCGTCGGGATCCAGCGGGTCCACGTTTCGCGGTTCGGACCCATGCGTGAGGTGGCCAGTCCGATATACGCGCCGACGAGCACGAGCACAGAGCCCATCGTGAGGCCCTTGCGAAAACGCCGAGTACGGAAAAGTGCCTGTTCGTCGCGACCGACCTTGCCACATTCCGGACACCTGAAGCCCGAAACCGCGGACATGTCGTACCAGCACCGCGAGCAACGCCGCCGACCTTTGGAGGGATCGCCCCGCCACGCGATCGCGACGGTGATGATCCCGCCGATCACCAAGGCGATCGTGACGCCGATCCACGTCAGGATGGTCGCGCTCAGCGTCATCGGTTCACCCCCAACAGGCTGCTTCGCGGGAACGGCGTCCCAACTGCGGTGCGTCCGCCCGGCTGAGGATACCAGAGGAGCTCAGAAACGTTGCGAACAAACCCCGAAGCCCCCGGGCCGCCGAAACCGCCTTGACAGGGACGCCCCCCTCGGTTACGCTGCTTTCGTTCAAGGTGCCCCGGCTCGCGAATGTCTTGCCGGGGCTGAAAAGGGAAGCGTGGTACGGAGCCGTGGAAATCACGGGTCCAAACCCACCGCGGACGCGCCGCCGTATTGGGTGCTGATGCGATTCCACGGATGACCGCAAGGTCATCCAGCCACTGACCGCCGCACGCTCGTGCGGGGGTCGGGAAGGCGGAATCGCGGAGCCCAGAGCCGGAAGACCTGCCCTGAATGTCGCCGAAGCGAACTTCGGCGGCGTGCCTGTGCCCTCGCGGGCCCGCGACCATTGACGGTCTCGGGCAAGGGGCTAGCGGGATTCAGTCGCCGGTTCCCCTCGGCGATTTCCCACTTTTCCTCGCGAGCGCGCCGATCCTTCCTTACGGACGGGGCTTGTCCTGCGCGAAACGGGACAGGGAGTCGCGGCTTTGCGCCGCATGGGTCTGTGAATGCGTTTGTGCTTTGCATTGGGATGGGTCGCCGCGGGCGGGCTGGCGTCGGTGGCTTTGGCGTCGAATCCGTGGGCGGATCGCGTTGTGAGCTACGTCGCGGGCGACGGTGTCGGCGCGGGGTATGACAACGCCGCCAACGCGCTGGGCTCGCCGACGCGGGTGAACTTCTTCGGGGACACGGTCACGCCGTTCAACACGCCGTACTGGGAGACGGACATCGTCACGGTCGGCCGGGGCGGATCGCTCACGGTCGCGTTCGATGAAGCCGTCACGGACGATGCGGCCAACCCCTTCGGCGTCGACCTCATCATCTTCGGCAATCAGTTCTTCATCACGGACGGCCAGGGCCGCGCGACCGGGCTTTTCGATGAGGGCGGCACGATCGAGCTTTCCGCCGACGGCGTGAACTGGACCGTGCTCACCGGCCTTTCCGCCGAGGGCGGGTTCGCGACCAACGGGTATGTCGACACGCTTGATCTTGAGTTCGGGTCCGATGTCGGCACGATCGCGACGGACTTCACCAAGCCGGTTGATCCGACGTTCGACCCCTTCGGGCTCACGCGGGCCCAGGTTGTCGCGGGGTACGCCGGCTCGGGCGGGGGCCTGGGAATCGATCTTGCGTCGTGGGGCCTGAGTTCGATCAGCTATGTGCGGATCACGAACGCTCTGAACGCGTCCGGGACGCCGGACATCGATGGTTTCGCGGATGTGACCGCGGTGCCTGCTCCCGGAGCGGCCGCGTTCATGGTTGTCGGTCTGTGCGCGAGGAGGCGTCGCCGTTGAAGAACGAGCGTCTCCATCGCGAGATGAGTCAGCTGCCCCCCGGCGTGGGGGTGAGGAGATCGGTTGCCCCTGCGGATTCGCCCCGCTGGTGGAAGAGAGATTGCCGATCAGTGTGCCGAGCCGTTTGGTCACCACTCCTTGCCCCCACGTCGGCGGCGGCCGCGCTCGCGCTCTGCGCGAACGCTTCCGCCCAGCTCGCTTCGCTCCCGCGCTCGGTCTGGACGCATCTGGCTTCGACCTCTGACCGCTCGTCGATCTCAAGTGGCGGAACCCTCGCTCTCTCGTCCCCCTCATGGGTCGCGTCGAACGATGTCGGCGGCAAGCCCATCGCGTTCCTGGGACAGTCCTCCCCGGTCGTGACCCGGGACCTTGTGTTCGCCGTCGGCACCATCGACTTCGGCTCGGCGGCTTTCCTGTTCGCGATCGATCGACGAAACGGCAAGGTCGAGTGGCAAGCGGAGGTGGATCTTCCGGTCGATTCCGGATACGCGACGCCCGCGATCGCCGAACGTGAAAGCACGGTCATCGTGGCGACGGGCTCGACCGTTCGCGCCTTTGACCTCTCCACGGGCTCGCCGCGCTGGTGCTGCCCGCTCGGCGTCGACCTGACCAACTCCTCACCGGTGGTGACGCAGGATATTTGGGGGGCCAACCGGGTCTTCATCGCGGATGCGGATCCGTTCGGCGTTTCGGGCAAGCTTTACTGCATCAACATCTCTTCGAAGCTGCCGCCGCGAAACCCCTACGAGCCGGGCGAACTCGTCTGGGCGGTCGGGATCGACGGCACCTCCGGCAACTCGCCCGCGTACTCGCGCGGCCGCGTCTACATCAGCGGGGTCGGCGACTACTTCGCGTTCCCGCCCGTGCCCGCGCCGATCTTGTGCTTTGACGCCCGCGCCACCTGCGAGCCCGAGCCGCTCTGGACCTACACCAACACCGTCGACCCCGATGCCCGCTTCTTCGGCGGCTTGTCGGTCTCAGGCTCAGCCGTCTATGCCGCAAGCTACGACTTTGTCGGCGTTTCCGGCACGTTCAACAACTCCAACCTCGTCAAGCTCGACGCCGCGACGGGTGCGCTCATCTGGTCGATCGCGTGCAACCGCACCAACGCGATTCCCGTCGTGCTCCCGCCCAAGCCGGGCCGGACGTTCCCGCGTCTCCTGCTTTCCGTCGGACTGCGCGAGTTTTCCGGCACCATCGCCGCGCT
>JBIKTT010000111.1:0-6561 GCA_044347925.1 Phycisphaerales bacterium | reverse complement strand
CCAAGCGATCACCTGAGCGATCTTCACCGCAACGTCCGCGATAAACTCGGCGATCGCCGACACGTTACGACAACGCCTGCT
Organism: Phycisphaerales bacterium; assembly: GCA_044347925.1. Taxonomy (GTDB): domain Bacteria; phylum Planctomycetota; class Phycisphaerae; order Phycisphaerales; family UBA1924; genus UBA2396. Next base: position 6,480 of record JBIKTT010000111.1, on the reverse strand, counting down.
CAAGGTCCGCGATCAGGTCCTGAACATCCTCGATCCCGACCGAAAGGCGGATCAAGCCATCGTCGATCCCCAGGATCTTCCGGGCTTCCGCCGGGATGCTCGCGTGCGTCATGATCGCCGGGTGCTCGATCAGGCTCTCGACGCCGCCCAAGCTTTCGGCGAGGCTGAACATCTTGACAAGCTCAAGCACGCGCCGTGAAGCGGGCAGGCCGCCCTTCACCACCGCCGAAATCATGCCGCCGAACCCACCCGGAACGCTCAGGCCCATCTGCTTCTTCGCCAAAGCGTGCTGCGGATGGCTTTCCAGGCCCGGGTAGATGACCTTCTCGATCTTTGGGTGCTTCTCAAGCCATTTCGCGACCGTCAGAGCATTTTCGCAGTGCCGCTGCATCCGCACCTGAAGCGTCTTGGTCGACCGCAGCATCATGAAGCAGTCCATCGCCGCCGGGACCGCTCCCACCGCGTTCTGCACGTACCGAAGCCGTGCCGCGAGGGCATCATCGCTGGTCATCAGGGCTCCGGCGACCAGGTCGCTGTGCCCGCCGATGTACTTCGTGCACGAGTGCATCACCACGTCCGCGCCCATGGCGATGGGGTTCTGCAACGCGGGCGACGCGAAGGTGTTATCGACGACCATGATCGCCCGGGCCAGGGGCGTCTCGCCCGCGTAGGCCCCCGGGTTGGTGATGGGCTTTGTTCTGGCTGAGCCGCCGAGCTTGTCGACCGTCGCCCTCACGGCGGCGATGTCGATCACCTTGAGCATCGGGTTGCTGGGGGTCTCAAACCAGACCAGCTTGGTTGTGGGCGTCCAGGCCGCGTCGATCGTCCCGGGCTTGGTCATATCGACGCGGGTGGTCTTCAGCCCCAGGTGCTTAAAGACCTTGTCGAGCTGGCGGAAGGTCCCGCCATAGACGTCGTCGGAGAGGACGACATGGTCCCCCGCCCGCAGCTGGTGCAGCACACAGTCCATCGCGGCCAAGCCCGAGGAGAACGTCATGGCATGGGCTGCCCCCTCCAGCGAGGCCAAGTTGGCTTCCAGAGCGGTCCGCGTGGGGTTCTTGGAGCGGGCGTAGTCGTAGTCGTCCTTGACCACCCCAGGGGAACTCTGGACGTAGGTCGAAGTCATGTACACCGGCGTCATGATCGCCCCGGTCGTCGGGTCGGGCGACTGGCCAGCGTGGATGCAGCGGGTGGCGAAACGGGTGGGGTCGTGCATAGAGCCTCCTGAAGAGGCCATGATATGCGACAGACGGTAGTGACTATTTCACGTCGCGCCCACGGACCCCGTCGCGTGTGTGGAGAAGTGGGTAGGTCGAACCTGGAAAGTGCCCGCCGTGGGTTTCGCGTGAGCCAATCCCGTCGCCGCCTTGATAGAACAAGTCTTCATCGGTTGAACCACGAGCGGCGTGCCCGTCTGCAAAGGCTACCAACTGCGAGCCTTCTTCATCGATCTGCGTGACAATGGAAGACGTGTCATCGGTAAACACTGTCTTGTACTGAGGAAAGACAATCTCAGAGATTTTGACAGCCCGTAGTTGTCCGGGCAGATTCATCCTCGACGATTCGTTGTAGAACTCCGGCGACGCGAGAAACGCACACGAGTACCAGTAGTCTGTCCCAAGTACAACGCCCGAACCGCCAGGCGGCGCGAATCGATTGAGGGGCGAAATAAAGATCTTTGACGACAACGAGCCGCCGTAGTAGCCGTCGGCCACAGCGACATTCCATCTGTTCATCATCTCGAAATACTGAACCTTGATGGCGATGTTCTTTGAGGGACACCGGAGCACACTCCACCGCGCGGTCGGCGAAGTCGCGTACGGCATGAGGTCCTTGAAATCGCCCGCGTATGCCGTCGCGGCCACGGCATGAGTTCGCAGATTCGAGAGCGATGATGCTCGCTTTGCAAACTCCCTTACTCCTCCAAGAGATGAGATCACGAGCGACGCCAAAATCCCGATCAGCGCGATCACCAGCATTGTTTCGATCAGCGTGAATCCCGCAGCCCCAAATTGTCGTGATGTCTCCTGCGAGGTGTTGGCCACTGATTCCGAGAGTGCTTTGGGTCCAAGAGATGAACGCGGATTCTTGCCGACCGCCAACATCATGATCAGCAACACATTTCTCGCGATCACCATCGGACCTTCCTCGATGACGCTGTAGTACTCTCCGAGCAAGCCCATGCACTGGCACTCTGGTTTTTTGAGAAAGAGCCAATGACCTGCGTAACAGAGCGAGAAACTGACGACGAGAAACACAGCCGCCCGTTTCATGAACCCGGGTGCCAAGCCCAGCAACCAAGAACCAGCAACGACAAGTTCGAGACTTGGAACCAAAACCGCTACCGAGGGGTGAAGAAACTCAGGGATCGCCCACCATGTGAGGAGTGATCGCTCAAAGGCTTGGATATCAGCAAATTTCAGAAGCGCGGCGATAGCCAGAAACGCCATCGCCGCCCACGTCATGAAGCATCGAGCTGTGTGCCATCGACTCAATTCTGGCCACCGCCGCTGCTGCCCCAACAGGCGTCACCGGAAGGCTGCTCAGGCGTGCAGCTTGCTGACGAGTTGGGGTTGATGTAGATACAATTTCGCCCGTTCCACAACCGAACCGTCCACACGCAATTTTGCGGCGTCAACTGCGTGATACCAATCTGCCCGAGTTCGTACTGATCCGCGTTGCGCACGTGGCTTACAAGGTTGTTGGTCACGATGATCGACGGGCATAACCCGCCATAGTTGGGGCCCACACCCGCTGGCAGCAGATCGCAGCAGTACTTATCCATCTGGCGAAAGCACGGTACGGCAAAGGCAGAAGACACAGCCAACAATCCAGAGACGAACACTACGGCATCCAACTTACGACTCTTTTGCATGGAAAACCCCTTTCACAGTTCTACGAGTGACCGATGCTCTCACACGGAGCAAGAGGAGAGTGACCACGATCATTCCGGCGGTGATCCACCCGATCACTTTGACTGTTGAGCGACGCTGCCCTTCGGGCGTTTGCCCATAAGTTAACGTGCGTATTCCGGAATCGTCCTTGATCGTGAACAAAGGTGATGTTCCGGTGAAGTCTTGAATTTGAGTGAACGTCACCTTGCCACGAATCGGATCCGAGTCACTGATTTCCGGCTGCTTTGTCAGCAAACTAAACTCTTGCTCATTCAGAACGTCAATCGACAATAGAGTGATTCGAAGCACCGGCTTCCCGCCTTGCTCAGAGACGACTTCCTGAGCTATTTCATTGCCCCCGAAAGGCGGCACAATCCAATTGTTCGAAACTATCCGTTGATCCAGATTAAGCGAACCACGACTAGTGATGGCCGCCTCGACACATCGCCCGGTCTTTCGAACGTTGTCCCATTCAATCGTGATCGTTGTTGTTGTCTTGATCTCATCTGATCCATATCGTGTTCTTGCGATCCACTTTTTGTTCCCCAACGATTCCAGTGAACTTTGCGCTTCCCATGGTCCAAACCAATCAAGGCCGGCACCGAACAGGGGCAAGATATTTGTAATACTCGACAAATACTGCTGTTCGAGATCGTGTCCCGGAGGCGCGGTTTCCGATGGCCCTACTAGGTACAACTCGCCGGGATTCAGTTTCCAACCGCTCTTACCAACGCGGACGGTATCGATGTAGAATGGGTCATTTGGCCTACCTGATTGTGCGCTTGATCGAAAATCGCCGTTCCTCAGCCATACGGTCTCTCGCCACGATTGCGGGCCGTTTCTCTGTCTCGCCTCAAGTTCACCCAGTTTGGAACGGTCAGGATGTTCTGGGAAGTTCTTGACCCTCTCACGTATGGCCTCCACTTCTTGCCGGGAAGGCTCTTCGAGCGCCTCTCGATTCCATTCGATCTTCATCGAGCGGGCTTTGAAGTGAGATTTCGCGTCATCCAAAAGGGCGATAAACCACGCTTTGACTTCGGCCTGCTCATCCTGCCTCCCCAAGACAGGGTTCGCTGCAACGAGTGTCATCGCAATAATTATTGTGGGTAGCCACCTCATGTTGTCAAGATACACCGCGCCCCCCCAGGATCAAGTTCTGGGTAGCATCTATTCATCCTTTTTGTCAAAAACCGCACGCGCAACGATCTTGTGCGTGAAATTCGAGCCCTTTTGCCACACAAATGAGTCGGAACGCGACTCACCGCCCTCGCTTCCCCATGTAATCGATCACGTCGATCTTGCCGATGACGCCGACGATCTTCTCCGCATCCACCACGATCGCGACCTGATCGGTCTCGAAGATTCGGAAAAGCTCTTCCACACGAGCTTTGGGATAGATCAGGCCGCCGATCGGCTGGGCGATGGCGGAAACCGGCGTTTCGTTCGTGACGGCGCCGCTCTGCAAGCCGCGGAGCACGTCCAGCTCGTGGACCATCTTGGCGGGGCGTTTGTGAGCGTCCAGCACCGGGATCTGCGACACGCCGGCTTTCCGCATCATCTCGACGACGGCTCCGAGCTTGTCACCTTCGCTCGCGGTCATGACGTTCTGCTGCGGGCGGCCTTTCAGGATGTCCTCGACGGTGCCCAGGTCGTGGTCCGACCCGAGGAACCCGTAATCCTTCATCCACTGGTCGTTGAGGAACTTGGTCGTATACCGCGTGGCCGAGTCGCACAGGACGGTGACGACCGTCTTGCCCGGCCCGATCTCCTTGGCGATCTGGCAAGCGATGTGCACGTTCGACCCCGAAGAGCCGCCGCAGAAGAGCCCTTCCTCGCGCACGAGGCGCCGGGCCATGAGGAACGACTCCTTGTCGTTGACCTGGCGGAACTCATCGACGACGGAATAGTCCATCGCTTCACACAAGATGTCCTCGCCGATCCCCTCGACCTTGTAGACGTGGGGCGTGGGCATGGTCTTGGTGTAGTAATAGTGGTAGTGGACCGAGCCGATGGGGTCGACGCCGACGACCTTGACGGGATGCTTGCCCTTCTTGAGGAAGCGACCCACGCCCGAGACCGTGCCGCCAGTGCCCGAGCCCGCGACGAAGACATCCATCTTCCCCTCGGTCTGCCGCCAGATCTCCGCGCCGGTGGACATTTCGTGGGCGTCGATATTCAGAGGGTTGTGGTACTGGTTGACGTAGAAGCCCTTCTGCTCGCGAGCGATCCGCTTGGCCGTTTCGACGTAGTGCTGCGGGCTGTCGCCGGGAACGTCCGTCGGGGTAATCACGACCTCAGCCCCGAAGGCTTTGAGCATGTTTACCTTTTCCAAGCTCATCTTGTCGGGCATGGTGAAGACGCACTTGTACCCCTTCACCGCCGCCCACATCGCGACGCCCTGTCCGGTATTGCCCGAAGTGTTCTCGACGATCACCATGCCGGGCTTGATGAGCCCCTTCTTCTCCGATTCGTTGAGAATGTGCACCGCCATCCGGTCCTTGATGGAGCCGGTGGGGTTCATGTACTCGCACTTGACGAGCACGGTCGCCGAGTTGGCCGGGACAACCTTGTTGAGCTTGACCAGGGGCGTATTCCCGACCGCATCAAGAACCGAATGAACGTGACCCACGGGAAGCTCCTCGAAAAGGCAAGCCGCAATCTCGCGGCGAGGCAGGACCGAAACGACCGAACAGGCGGGCAGTTTACGCTGATCAGCCCCCGGAGGGCCGAAAGCCGGCCGACCCGGGTGGGCATACGCGGCCGGAAAATGCCACCCCGGCCCGGGCGGAGAGCCGCAGATTGCGTCTTTCCGGACCCGCTTGCCGATCCCACCCCCACCGCTCGCAGAACCCCGTTTTCCGCTGAAGTTGACGCCCGTCGTGCACGCCGCGTGCGTGTGGGTCGGCGAGGGCCGGAATGTCGCCTTTCTTGCTTGAGGATGACGCGGCCGTCGATGTCTCGTGCATGCCGACCACGAAAAACGTCCTCAGGCTTGGCGAACTGCTCACCGCTCGCGGCGCCCTCACCAAGGAGCAGGTGGCCGAGATTCTCGACACCCAGAAGCGGCGCGGCCGGCCGTTCGGCGACCTCGCCGAGCGACTCTTCGGCGTCCGGCCTGAAATCGTCGAGGAAGCCTGGGCCGAGCAGTACGCCCAGATGGCCGACCATGTCGATCCGGCCCGGCTTCGCCCGGAAGCCGCGGCTTTGCGGTTGATCGAGGGGGAGCAGGCCCGCGAATTCGGCTTGCTTCCGGTCGAGATCAACGGGGACGAGGTGATGGTCTGCACCACGTCCGACAACCTCGCCCGAGCCCTGCGGTTCGTTGGCTGGAAGATCGGAAAGCCCGCGTACTTCGTCATCGCCGAGGAAACGGCGCTCGAACGGGCGATTCAGCGGCATTACGCGGCGTAGCACCTACGATGCGGCGTGCCCCGCTCATCATCCGCCAAACCATCCGCGAAAACCGCCTCCGCGTCGCGTCGCAAGACCTCTCCCAAGAAGGTCGCCAAGCTGACCGCGCTCGGGCCCCCGACGAAAGCCAAACAGGCACGCATCAAGCGCGAAAAGCCCGTCGAAACCGTCGCTT
>JBIKTT010000110.1:0-6590 GCA_044347925.1 Phycisphaerales bacterium | reverse complement strand
GGCGTAGCACTGACCACATCCACATCGCACTGGGCGATGCCGTCGCTGATCTGCCTTCGGCGACCCTCGGGAGCTTGGTGCCATAGCAACTCACCCCTCATCCGCGAAAGCGTTGAGAGGCTTTCACACGCGACATTATCGAACCCACACCACCACGGCCGTTCGTACGGCGATAGGGTTGCCATGCTGTCGGTGAAAAAGTGCCAACAATGGCTTCTTGTGGCGATTCTGACGATATAGTTGCCAGAAGAGGCACTTATGGCAAAGACCCGTGAAATGACGGATGCGGCGGTTCTGGCGGAGCTGGGGGATCGCCTTTCGCGACTCCGGCTCCAGCGAAACCTCACGCAGGCACAACTGGCTCGAGAGGCGGGCGTCTCCAAACGCACGCTGATCCGTTTGGAGAGTGGCGAATCGAGCCAAGTCACCAACCTCATCCGCGTGGTCCGCTCGCTGGGCCTGCTCGGCAATCTCGACGCGTTTGTTCCGCCGCCACTCCCGAGCCCGCTTGAGCAACTGCGCTCGCGAGCCAAGGAGCGGCGACGTGCGTCGCCCGGGGTGAAGAAGAGCGGGCTGCCAACCAAGTGGACATGGGGAGACGAGTCGCAAAAGGCTGGAGGTGAGCCGTGAGCACGGTTGCCGAAGTCCGCTTGTGGGGAAGTTCGATCGGCGCGGTGTCCGTGAAGGGGCCCGGGGAGATCGCAACCTTCGAGTACACCTCGGCCTTTCGGCGGAGCGGGATCGAGGTCGCGCCGCTCATGATGCCGCTCGACCAAGCGGTCTACAGCTTCCCCGACCTGCCCAGGGAGTCGTTTCACGGGCTGCCGGGGATGCTCGCCGATGCGCTGCCCGACAAGTTCGGTAACGCCGTGATCGATGCGTGGCTCGCTTCGCAGGGGCGTCTGCCCCAAGACATCGACGCGGTTGAACGCCTGTGCTACACCGGGACGCGCGGGATCGGGGCGCTCGAGTTCAAGCCCGCCCAGGGGCCACAGAGCCCAAAGTCAACGGTTCTCAAAGTGGACTCGCTGGTGACGCTCGCCTCCGACGTGCTCAGCAACCGAGAGAACCTGCAGGCGTCATTTGCGGACCCGCACAAGGAGCACGCCCTGCGCGAGATTCTCCGTGTCGGCGCATCCGCGGGCGGTGCCCGCGCCAAGGCCGTCATCGCGTGGAACTCCACGACCAATGAGGTTCGCTCTGGTCAGGTCAAGGCCCCGAGCGGGTTCGAGTACTGGCTGATGAAGTTCGACGGCGTCACCAACAACAAGGACCGCGACCTCGCCGACCCGCAGGGGTTCGGTGCAATCGAGTACGCCTACTCGCTCATGGCCAAGGCCGCGGGCATCCGGATGTCCGAGTGTCGCCTATTCGAGGAGAGCGGACGACGCCACTTCATGACCAAGCGGTTCGATCGGCTTGATGACGGCGAGAAGCTCCACATGCAGTCGCTGGGCGCGCTAGCGCACTTCGACTTCAACAACCCGGTCGCGCACTCCTATGAGCAGGCACTGACCGTCATCCGCAGACTGGGCCTGCCGATGGAGGCCGTTGAAGAGCAGTTCCGACGGATGGTCTTCAACGTGATCGCTCGCAACCAGGACGATCACGTCAAGAACATCGCATTCCTCATGGACAAGAGCGGGAAGTGGTCGCTCTCACCAGCCTTCGACGTCATGTACGCATTTAATCCGTCGGGCACATGGACCGCCAGCCACCAGATGAGCTTGGCGGGCAAGCGGGAGGGCTTCACGCTCGAGGACTTCAAGACGGTCGCAGAGACCGCGTCGATGAAGCGTGGTCGGGCTGAAGCAATTGCACGCGAGGTCACAGAGGCGGTCTCGCGGTGGCGGGAGTTCGCCGCCACAGCAGGGGTCGTTCCCAAGCAAATCGACATGATCGCTGAAGTCCACCGGCTCGATCTCGTTTCCGCCAAGTTGTAGGCGGGCACGATTCCCGCGCGACAGTTTCGAGTCCTCGCGCAGATATAGGTCGGTGCCTCCGAACTTCAAAGGAGCACCGATGCACGACCCCATGCCATCCCGGCGGGAGCGACGCCGCTCCGCGCCAATCGTGGACCCGCACACATGTCAGCACAAACTGCTCGACATCATCGCCTCCGGCCTAGCGAGGCTCGCATCTGAGACGCTCGCATCGGACATCTCCGCGCCCAAGGAATCTCGCGGCGATGGACTTGAACTCCCGCAGCATGCCGCCCTCAGTGTGTCCGCTCGGTTCCCCGGTGGTGAACGCCGCGGGCCGAACGAGATCAAGCGTGGAGACACGGCATGAGCATCGGGCAGCAGATCGCGGGGTTGGAACGCATGACGGTGGGCCAGTTGCAGGCCCGGTACGCCGCGGTCTTCGGCGAGCCGGCGCTGTCGGGCAACCGCGCGTTTCTCTCCAGCCAGCACCATCTGTACAGCCCCGTCGCCAACGACGGGCGAGGAGCCAGAGCGCTTGGCAGGGCATGCAAATCTGTCCCCAAAAGTGTCCCCAGAACAGCCGCTCCGAATCGCGCCAATCCAAGAGATGGTTGTTCGAACCGCTTCTCCCAAGGCCTGGTTTTGCAGTGATTTAGGCAAACATGGACGATTGGCGGCTCGGAGCGAAGGCCCCGCCAATCGAATCCCCCCCTCTCCGCTTTTGCTGGAGACTCGCGTCTTGCGAGTCTCCAGCTTCGTTTTTGGACCGATCTCGCGCGGGAAAGCCGGCGCCCGGGGGCGCCGACTCGCTCGAATCGGATTTATCGCAGGCTCCCGACCGTGACCACCCCGGCATCGTCACTCGCCCCGGGTACGCCGAAAGCACGGAGCACGGCCATGTTCGTTGTGGTGTGCGCCGTGAGCGGGCCCGTCGCGTACCGACCGCCCGCCAGCATCGCGAGGGGGACCATGAGCTGATCCGCGAGGTGCGGGCCCACAGGCTTGCCGCTCGCGATGTACGTCCGCGCCTCGTGGTCGATGCTGCGAGCGACCGACTCGGCCGACTTCCCGGGCGCCCCCACCGCCGAGAAGACCTCGGTGATGTGCTCGTACCGAAGGGTCAGCGACGCCGCATTCCCGGGACCCACGGGGTCCTTGACCTGCACCATCTCGGTCTGATCCTCGGAGATCGCCATCCGCTCGCGGAGCACCTCAAGCTCACGCATCGCGATCTGGCCCGAAAGCCGCGACACGATCGCTCGGGCGTGCGCACCCGTCCGCTCACCACGTGCGAGAACCTCAAGCGGCACCGGAGCCGCCGGGCTCGCGACCTCCACGACAACACGCCCGCCGCCGACGGGATAGAACCCGTGCCGGTCGAGCGTGAGCTTGACCAACGCCCCCGCCCGTGCGAGAAGCGGCAACAGCGCGTGCTCGACGAACTCCACCGGAGGAGCGTGCTCATTGTGCGTCCCGCCCTCGATCGTGACGACAGACGGCCCGCCCGCACGAAGCATCGCGGGGAGGACCGCTTGAAGAACAAGCATCGTGCCGCCGGCCGTGCCGATGGCGAACTTGTACGCGCCGGGCTTGACCGGACCGGGGCGGAACGTGACCTCGCGTGAGCCGACGCTCGCCCCTTCAACTTCGGCTGAAGAGATCGCTTGAGCCGCGAGGACGCAGGTGAGGTGCTGCCGCATGAGGCCGGGCTTGGGACGACCCGCACGGATGTTACTGATGCGAAAGGGCGAGCCCGTCGCCATGGAGAGCGCGAGCGAAGACCGAAGAATCTGCCCCCCGCCCTCGCCTTGTGAACCGTCGATGTGAAGCATGAGTAAGCCTTCAGAAGTGAATCAGGGTGAAAGATACCGGTTCCAGAATGAGTTGAGAGCCATCCTCCAATGATCTGACTCGTGATCCGGTGGAATGCCACCCCACGGATTCTCGACCGCCCAATCTTGAAGCTGTTCCGCTTCCAGATCTGACATGAACTCCAGGAACTTTGCGACGCAGCGGCACTGGGTTTCGCTGAAGATCGATTCCGGTTCCCATCCGGCGAATCGATTGATGATTCCCACCAAGTGGCCGGGGTACCACTCGCAAGGCTCTCGAACGATGCGGATCATCGTCGGGGGCAGGTAGAATCGAAAGCCATCCGCATCAATAAAGCTGTAGCCGCCGATGCCGGGGAACGGATGCCATTCCGCGTCGTCGACAAGCTCCAACCAATGCGGTGGCTCCACGTGGCGGCCGGCCCGCACGATCTCCTCAGGCTCGTAGTCGTCGAGTTGAACGGTCTGCGACCACGAAAGGCCGCTCCCGAGCTTTGTCGTCGCGAACGCCTGATGGATCTCCGCGACAAGCCGTTCTTTCCTGGCTTCAAGATTGTGTGGCTGTGTGTTCATTCAATCACTCTCGACCGCCACCCGACTTCGGGAGAAACTCAATCCACCGCGATTCCAAAGCCGCTCTCCACCCCGCGAAGTCCGCATCGTCCCTGCTGAACGTCGACTCGACCGCTCTCGCCATGAAATCCAGAAACCTCGCGACGCAGACGCTCTGGACCGGCGTGAACTTTGCCAGCTGTTGCTTCGCGAGCTTGTCGGACCTCGGGCGATCCAGATGGAACAGAACTCCGCAGTCCTCGATTGTGCTTAGGCAGCGCACCATCGCCGCCGCCGCGTAGTACCGAAATCCGATCCCGTCCAGGAAGCTGAAGCCGCCGAAGCCAGTCCATGTCGACCACTCCGGATCATCCACCAGTTCGGTCCACGATGCTTCCGTGTCGCGGGCTCTCGCTGCGGCGCAGTCCTCCTCCGAGCCCCAGTCGTCGATCACCTCCGACTCACTCCACGACACTCCGCCGACGCGGGTCACGTCGGCGAAGTGTCGATGGATATCCGCGATCAGAGCGTCCCGCTCGGCCGACAGACCTTTGTCCTTGAGCTCGACCACGAAGCACCTCCGAAAGCGGATTAGTCATCCGCCTTATCCCCATCCTTGATCACGAACCGGGCCTTCAGCCGCGCGACCTCGCTCGCCAACCCGGCCTTCTTCACGCTCGCGAGCACCTCCTCGAAGTCCTTGTACGCCCGGGGAGCTTCGTCCCGCGGGTAGTTCCGGCAGTTCGTGAGGATGTCGCTTTCCGCGAAGCTCTTGTCGATCGCGGCCTGATCGAGCGTCTTGTGAGCCGCCGTCCGGCTCATCGCGCGGCCCGCCCCGTGGTTCACCGAGTACACCGATTCCTTCGCGCCCTGCTCGGCCACCATCACCGCCGAACCGTCCTGCGGGTTCCCCGGCAGGAGGATCGGGTGGCCGGTCTCGTAGAACGGCGTGTCCTTGAGAGCGTGGTGCTTCGCGGGGAACGCCCGCGTCGCGCCCTTTCGGTGCACCCACGCCGGCTTGTTGTCCACGATCTCCTTTCGGGCGATGTTGTGGCTGATGAAGTACACGAGTTGGCCGGTCGTGCCGGGGATCACCTCCTGGAACGCTTCGAGCACGAGCGCGTTGATGAGCATGTGGTTGACGGTCGCGAAGTTCGCGCCCATCGCCATGTCATCCAGGTACGCGTTGGCTTCGGGCGAACCGAGCGGCGCGTGCACCATGTGGCGGTCGTTGCCGGGAAGCGGGATCCCCCACTCCTCGAACTTCCGCTGCATGGACTTGAACTGCCGATCCGCAAGCAGCGCACCCCAGCCGCGCGACCCGCAGTGCGAGAGGAAAGCGACGTGCTTGTCCTTCATCCCGAACGCTTCCGCCCGCGACCGGGCTTGGTCGTTGTCGTCAACCTGCACGATCTCGCACTCGCCGAAGTGGTTGCCGCCGCCGTAAGACCCAAGCTGCGACACCTTCGACGCGAAGACCTCCGCTCCGTTCCCGGCCGAGACGTACTCGTCGAGACGATCCCGCAGCGCATCCGCCGTGTCGTCGTGCCCCGTGTGATGCGAATCTTCGCACCGCTGTGCCCACTCAACCGGAATTCCCATCTCGCGGAGCACACCCTCCGAAGCACCCTCGGTCACCACACGCTTGCCGAGCTGGTAGTCCACGAACCGGGCTTTGGGAGCTTTCCGCTGGCCGCGACCCGCGCCCGTGGGCGTCCGCTCGAGGATCGCGTTGATCAGCTCGCGCCGAACCCGCTTGTCCGCGACCGCGTCCTCGGGGAGGTTGAGCTGGAGCAAGCTCATCGAGCACTTGATGTCCACCCCGACCGGGCCGGGGTAGATGTGCGAGGGTGACACCATCACGCAGCCGATGGGCGCGCCGTACCCGGCGTGCGCGTCGGGGTTGAGAACGATGTCTGTCACGCCCGGCGCCATGCGCGAGTTGATCGCCTGCTTGATGCACAAGTCGTCGAACCCGTTCCGGATCTTCTCCGTTCCAAAGACGCGGATCGGCGGGACCTTGCCGCCCGCGACGGGGATCATGCCGGTCGCTTCGCCGGTCGAGATGACCTGTGAGGAAGCGGGAGTGTTCTGGATGCTGATGTCGGACATGGGCTCACCTTTCTCAATGCCTTTCCGAGCTCGCCGCCGCGGGGAGGGGTGACGGATGGTCGTTTCATCCAGCCGCCAGCCCCTCCCCGCCGCAAGCCCGTGCTCGAGGCGAGGATCACAATGCGAGTCGCGTGCCAAACCCCGCTTCCCGCCCCATTCTCGCCAATCG
>JBIKTT010000108.1:0-6642 GCA_044347925.1 Phycisphaerales bacterium | reverse complement strand
CGGGAGCGCCCGTCCATCGCGGAAAGACCTCGAAGTAAACCGGCGTGGGCCCCACCGCCGCCGCTTCAACGTGCACCGTGCGACCCTCGGCGTCCTTCCACTCCCACGCGGCCCGCGAATCGGCGGCAACGCGCGGAACGATCGCCGACGGAACCGGCGTCGGATCTCCCGGAGGAACCGAGGCGATCGCGAGCAGCCCCGAGAAGTCAGGCTTGGCCGACCCCGCCCCTTCGACGCCCGGCGTCCGCGTCGGAGAACTCTCAAGCTTCACCAGACGCCCCTCGGCGTCGAGCACGACAAGGTTCATCCCCGCCTTCACGCTCGGAGGCTCCGAAGGACCAAGCGGACGATCGGCGGACGTGCTGAGCAGCGGCGTAGGGCTCTGGCGATACCAGTACCGCATCGCCGCAAGCGGCGGTACCGATTGGCCACCCTTCGCCTCTGTCGTCAGTCGCTCCTCGTAGAACCCCCACGCCGTGTCCGCATCGGCCCGGTCCGCGCTGACCTTCTTCAGCGCGTCCTGAGCCCGTTCCTCAAGCCGGCTCGGATGCACCGGCCGGTCGATCTCATAAAGCTTCGCTTTCGGATTCAGCCCCGCGATCACCAGCAGCGCCATGATCACCGCGCCCAGCACGCCCGCCGCCGCGCCGAACGAAAGCGTCCCCTTGCCGCCCGAAGCCGCGACAAGCTCGGGGCTCGGCATCTCGCCCGCGGCCAGCGCCGCCGCCAGCGGGTCCTGCCCGCCCAGCGCCGCCGCCACCTGCAGCGCCGAACCGTGCCGCGCCGCCGGCTCCCGCTCGATGCACCGCATGATCGCCGCGTCCGCCTCTTCAGGAATCTCCGGCACGATCGTCCGCGCCGACGGAAGCGGCTTCTCGTGCAGCGCCACCAGATCCGCCATCGACTGCGGCCGGTACGCCGGCTTGCCCGTGAACATCTCGTAGAGCACCAAGCCCAGCGAGTAGATGTCGCTCCGCGCCGTCACGCCCTTGCCCTGAAGCTGCTCGGGAGCCATGTACGCCGGCGTCCCCGCGCGGCTCCCCTCCTGCTTGAGCTCTTCCGCCAAGCCCGCCAGCCCGAAATCCATGATCCGCACCGCGCCGCGGCCGTCGATCATGATGTTCGCCGGCTTGAGGTCGCGGTGAAGTACGCCCTTCTCGTGCGCGGCCTGCATCCCCGCACACATCTGCCGCGCGATCTGCACCGCTTTGTCGTGCGGCAATCGCCCGATCCTGCGAAGCAGCGTCCCCAAATCCTCCCCGTCCACATACTCCATCGAGATGAAGTGCAGCCCGTCCATGTCGCCGATGTCGTACACCCGGCACACGTTCGGATGGCTCACCTGCCGCGCGATCTTCACCTCGTTGATCAGCCGCGTCAGCGACGCATTGTCCTGCGAAAGCTCTTCCGGCAGGAACTTCATCGCCACCGACTGACCCAGCTTGAGATCATCCGCGCGGTACACCTCGCCCATCCCGCCCTTGCCCAGCCGCCCCGCGATGCGGTACCGCTGACCCAGCATCGTCCCCGGCACAAACCGGCCGAGATCCAGAAGCGGCGTCGTCCCAAGCATCGCCGCGTGCCGGTCGTTGCTATTGAGCGCCGGGCTCGTCCCGCCGATCACCACCTGCTGATTCGCCTGCCCGCCGGCCATCACCAAGCTGTTGGGCTGAACCGCCGCCGACCGCTGCGTGATCGGGCGGCCCGGCGCGGTCTCGGCCGCACCTCCGGCCGTGAAGATCAGATCGCCCGCCGCCTGCGGCTTGGGGCTCCCCTGCGGCGGCCTGGGCAGTTGTGCCGCCGTCGCCTGCATGTCCTCCACCGTGCTCGCCGGCGGCGGAGCAGGCGGGATCGACGCCGGCGGCTGCGGCGGAACGGAAGGCTGGGGCGGCAGCGACGCCGCCGCCGGAGCCGCCGGTTCCGGAGCTCTCGATTGGACAAGCGTCCCGCAGACCGGGCATTCCTTGGTCTGCGGCTTCAAAAACGCCAGACATGTCGGACAAGTGTCGAGCAATCAGCCTCCGTGCCTTGCTCCCAAGCGTAGCAGAAAGGGGGAATTTCAGCATCCACCCCGGCCGATGCTCGATCTACGATCTCAAAGCCGGGCCGGAACAGGCCAGAACCGCCCGCCCGGACGGACCGGAGAGACCCCATGCCGCTTTACGAATACGAATGCCTGCAGGACGGAACCACGATCGAGCTTCTGCGTCCCGCTTCCCAAGCCGACGCCCCCGTCACCGACCCGGAAAGCCGCGGCCGGACGTTCGTGCGAAAGTTCTCGTCCTTCGCGACCGGCGGCAAGCCAGGCGGCGGCGCATCCTCGTCCGGCGGGTGCTGCCCGTGCGGAAAAGGAAAGGGCTCATGCTCTTCGGGTCGCTGATCGTGGGACCGGAACGTGGGGCCTGACCGCCAGCTTTATCGCGGGATGAACTTGGCCAGAAGGCCGCCGGTGCTCACGATGTACAGGTTGCCCTCGGCGGGGTTCTTGCTCGCGGTCACCACCTCGAACATGCCCGGCACCGAGATCGTCTCGAGGACATCGCCGCTCCCCGCATCAACCAGCGTGAGCGCGTTGCCCTGACGCACCACCAGACGGCCCTGGCTCAGCGCCACCACCGAACCGATCGTGCCCTCGGACTTCCACTTCACCGCTCCCGTCGGAGCGTCGAAAGCCATCAGGTTCCCCTCGATCTCGCAGTACACCACGCCGTTCGCGTACGACGGCTGCGACGCGGGACGAACCGACGAGCGATACTGCCACACCGGCCGCTCGGAATTCGGGCGGAACGCGTAAAGCGACTGATCCCGCGAAGCCACCACCATCAGGTCGCCCGCGGCCACCGGGTTAAACGCCGACCCGTCGTACATCGCCCGGCTCCGGCCCACAATGCTCCCGTTCAGCGGATCGAGGAAGAACGCTTCGCCGCGGTCATTCACCACGCCGACGCTCCCCGCGACCATCACCGGATCACGGCTCACCGACACTCCGGTCGTGAACGCCCAGTCCTGGAACCCAAGCCCAAGGCCGTGGGAGATCACATGGCCGCTCGCCGTTCCGAAGATCGCCGACTTGCCGACAAGCACCGGCTCGGTGTTCACCACGCGGGAATACCCCTGACGGGCGATGATGTCCCCGCTGTCCACACGCAGGCCGATCACTTCCGCTTCCGCACACGCCAGAAGCTGGCCGTCCACCCGCGACATCGACACGAAGCGCGTCAGCTTGTTGGCAAGCTGGTTGGACCAGCGACGCTCGCCTGTGCTTGCTTCAAGCACCGTCGCGGTCGAGCCCGACTCCATCACGCCGATCGCGTCCTGGCCGATGTGCACGTGCGTGATCCGCCCGCCGGTGGTCACCACCGGAAAGCCAAGCCAGTCGCGGCGGTAGCCGATCCGGGCGAAATCCTCGTCATTGATCGGGAAGCCCGAGCGGCGGGCGTCGATGTCGGCCGGCGCCTGCGGACCCGTGTCGACCGTGGAAGAGCACCCGCCCAGCCCCGCCAGCGCGGCAGCCGTGAGGACAAGAGCGATGGGGAGGCGAAGGGTCTGGATCGTCATGGCGTCGAAGTCTCCGGTCGTTCTGTTCGCCCTGTGTTAGGAACACGGGGAGGAAAGGCAGGCATCTCGGACAGGGACGGGCAGTATCGCCGCTTTTCGGGCGGGCGTCAAACCGCACCCCCGCCTCGACACTGCCTCGTCCGTCGCTGAGGGCCGAAGGGTAGGGCCCCACCCGCCCCCGATCAGCCCTTTACCTCCGCACCCGGCCCCCTGACAGTTCCACGCATGTTCACAGGGATCATCCGACATCTCGGCCGCGTTCAGGCCATTCAGCCGCTCGCTGGAGCTTCGGGAGCGGCTTCGGGATTGCTCAGGCTCACGGTCTCCCCCGCCGAGCCCGCCGGATTGGCGTTCCCCGTGCGGCCCGGAGCCGGGGACTCGATCGCGGTGGATGGGTGCTGCCTCACGGTGGTCGCCGATCCGGACGCCACCGGCGTGCTGGGGTTTGACGTCGTGCCCGAGACGCTCCGGCTGACGACCTTGGGCGGCCTGACGCCGGGGTCGCTCGTCCACCTCGAACAAGCGGCGACGGCTTCGACGCTTCTGGATGGGCACGTGGTGCAGGGGCACATCGACGGGGTCGCGAAGGTGCTGGCGATCCAGACGACGCCGGAGTGGCGGGTGCGGCTCGCCCCGCCGGCGGAGCTGATGCCGTTCATCGTGCCCAAGGGGTCGGTGACGCTCGCGGGCGTGTCGCTCACGATCGCGGGGATCCACCACGGCGGAGGGGGCACCGGCGGGTGGTTTGAGGTGGCTCTCATCCCCACGACGCTCGCCAAGACCAACCTCGGCTCGCTCCGGGTGGGCGACGGGGTGAACCTCGAGTGCGACGCGATGGCGAAGACGGTCGTGAACTTCCTCAAGCACTACGTCGCGAGGGGCTGAGCGGGAAAAAGAGCCAGAGCATTCACCACAGAGGCAC
The DNA here is from genome assembly GCA_044347925.1 of Phycisphaerales bacterium. Lineage (GTDB taxonomy): Bacteria > Planctomycetota > Phycisphaerae > Phycisphaerales > UBA1924 > UBA2396. The sequence continues at coordinate 2,162 of JBIKTT010000108.1, read as the reverse complement.
AGAGACACAGAGAAAAGCCCGTGGGCCAAACCACTCTCCCGCTTTCTCTGTGCCTCTGCGCCTCTGTGGTAAGTCATTCTCCATTCGAACGCGGGTACACTAAGACCATGCGAGTCGTCGGCATCGATCCTGGACTTCGGCTGACGGGCTACGCCTGTCTTGATGATCAGGGCGTGACGCCGGGCGGTGAGCGGTGCCGCATCGTGGAAGCGGGCGTTTTCCGCTTGGGCAAAAAGGGAGCGAGCGACGACGGCGAGGATGCGGCGAGCGTGTCGGCTCGGTTGGATGAGCTCGACCGCGACTTTCGCTCGCTTCTGGAACGCACCAAGCCCGACGCGGTCGCGGTCGAATCGATCTTCTCGCACTATGACCATCCCGCGACGGCGATCGTGATGGGCCACGGGCGGGGCGTGGTGCTGCTCGCGATCCGGCAAGCGGGGCTGCCGCTGCTTGAATTCAAGCCCAACCTCGTCAAGAAGGGCATGACCGGACACGGCCTGGCGAAGAAGGACCAGATGCAGCGGGCGGTGCAGTCGCTCTTTGGCCTCGCCGAACCGCCAAGCCCGCCCGACGTCGCGGACGCGATCGCGATCGCGTGGTGCGCCATGCGGCGGGTGGAGCTCGAAGCGATCACGAAGCTCTGAGCAAGCACCGAGTTCGTGCGCACCAGACCCGATTTGCAAACGCGGGGCCGTGCATGCCCCGCGGCGCGGCCGGTTTCGCCCGGCACCCGAGGCCCCAGACACGAGCGCCGGACGCGGCAGAACGGATCGTGGCGCGAGTCGGTTTTGGTGCGCTCGGGGGTGGCGGTTACAAGGTTGAACGCTGACCGGGGGCGTTGCCCCCGGCTACTCCATCGCAGCCCTGCGGGCTGAAATCATGGGAACGTGAATCGGCAACTACGCCGGGCGGATGCCGCGGTAGAGGCCTTGGACGCGTTCGACTTCCTGCTTCTTGACCACCTCGAGGATGTACCGGGGGATCTTCCACTGGCCGCCGCCACCGCCATCGGGCGATGCGGAGGAGCAGTGCTCGACGATCGCGCGGTGCATGAGCTTGAACGCGTCGCGGGGCTGGTGCATCTGTTCGAGGGCGTCAACCAGGTCCTGACGGGTCACATCATCCGCGAAGAGGTCGATGAGCGACAAGCCCGCGTGGGCGTTGGTCAGGCCGAGGGCCGCGGCTCGCGTGCAGGCTCGCAAGCGGCCGTTGCAGAGGTCGTAGAGACTCGTGCCCGACCACGACAAGCGGTCGACGAAGCCCTGCTTGTCGAGGCGGGCTTCCTGGAAGAAGGAGTTTGACTCCTTGTACAGCGCGTGGCGGAGCTCGATAGGGAGGAGCAGCTTGAAGCCGACGCCCTCCATCTGAAGCACGCGGTTGTTCAGAAGCGGCCAGATGACGTGCTTCATCCGGTCGACATCGCCGGCGATCAGCGGCGGCTCATCGACGCGGTCGATGACGATGACCAGCCCGGCAAAGCCCATGAGCGACATCGCGCGGCGGAGCTTGCCGAGGAGCGAGAGGCGGCCGTCGGGGCTGTCGCTGGTGGGGACCTGGGCGCGATTCGACCCCCCCACCATCGAGAGCGAGCGGGCGAAGCTTCGGAAGCCGCGGCCGCAGACGGGCATCTGCTTGCGGACGCGGCGGCCGAGTTGACGCACGGCGATCACCTGCTTGGAGATGTAGCCAAGCAGCAGGAGGCCGTAGAGGCCGGAAGCGACCAAGAGCGACCACTTGAACCATTCGGCCTGGCGAATCATCGGGTCCTGGCGGAACTGGCCCCAGAGGCCGAACGCGATGATCGCGAGCGGCAGGACGAGCAAGACGACGCGGGCGATGAGGTCCGTGACCGAGGCGCGGATCCCCAAGCGGCGGCGGAGGCGGCGGGTTCGTTCGTCCGCTTGGCTGGGTCGGTCGTAGAGGGCTTGGAGGAGGAGGAGGTCGCGGCGGATCTGCACGTCGAGGGCGCGGAGTCGTTTCTTGGGCTCGGGGCCGATCGAGACCATCTGCTCGCTTGAGGCTTCGGGCTGCGGGTCGCCGAGCATGGCGTCGGTGAGGCGGCCGACGACGGACTGCATCGCGGCGTCGAGGTGGTCGACGACGCGGGTGCGTTGGAAGCTTTCGAGCGGCGTCTTGCCGGCGTAGCGGTCGTGGAGGCGGGT
>JBIKTT010000107.1:0-6682 GCA_044347925.1 Phycisphaerales bacterium | reverse complement strand
GCGTCATCGCTTGATCGAGAAGCGACCGCGCCCGCTCCGCCGTGATGTGCTGCTCGACCGGCAGGTTCGCGTTCACCCGCTCGAGGTTGGGCCGCAGCCCGTCGTACACACCCTGAAGCTCAGGCTCCTGCTCCAGCGACTCTTCAAGCGTGATGTTGAGCGTTTCGGGGATGAGCTTGGCGATCCGGTCCGCGACCGGGAGCGAGACCTCAAGCACGCGGGCGACGTCGCGGATCGCCGCGCGGGCTTTCATCGTCCCGAACGTGATGATCTGCGCCACGTGCCCGTACTTGGTCCGCACATGGTTGATGACGTCCCCGCGCCCGTCCTGGCACAGGTCGATATCGATATCCGGGTACTCGCTTCGGTCGGGATCGGTGAACCGCTCGAAGAGCAAGCCATACTCGACCGGGCAGGCGTTCGACAACCCGAGCACATACCCCACCATCGTGCCCACGCCCGATCCACGAGCGTTCGCCGGGATCCCCCGCTGCCGGCCCCAGTTGACGAAGTCCCACACGATCAGGAAGTACGCGGAGATGTTCTTGTCCGCGAGGATCTTGAGCTCGCGCTCAAGCCGCGCCCTCCGCTCCGCGCTCTTCGCCGCGGCATCGGCCCCGTACCGCCACACGAATCCGGCTTCCGCCAACATCCGAAGCGCCGCGTCGCAATCCGTCTTCGACGCCGCGAGCTCCTCCGCCGTCGGCGTGTGGTCGAACGGTTCGACGTTGAACTTCGCGCAGTAGGCCGTGTACCACGCGGTCAGATCGCCGGCGAACTCACGATCGTCGTGCTTGGGAAGCGATTTCGCCGTCGGCAGCGCGATCCGCACCATCGGCGAGTTGTTCTTGCCCAGCGGAAGCTCGACGTTGCAGCGCTCGGCGATCTCGACCGTCGCGTCGCACGCTTTGCGGCCGATCTCGCCGTACGTCCCCTCGAAAAGCTCGCGCATCTCCGAGGGGCTCTTGACGTAGAGCGCCTCGGGATACTTCATCCGCTGCTCGTCGAACTTGCTCTTGGCCGTTGAGATGCACACAAGCGTGTCGTGCGCATCGTGGTCCTCGGCTTTGAGGAAGTGCGAATCGTTATCGCACACCAACGGCAGCCCGAGCTCATCCGCGAGCTTGATCAGGTGCTTGTTGATCGAGTTCTGCTCTTTGATGTGGTGCTGAAGCTCGACGTAGAACCGTCCCGGGAACGTCTTCTTGTGCCACGTCGCGGACTCCACCGCGAGAAGCCAGTACTTCCGGTCGCCCGTGCGCTCGAAATCAAGCAGATGCTCGCCGATCTCGCTGCCCAGGTGACCGTTGATCGCGATCAGGCCGTCACTGTGCTTGGCGAGAAGCTCGCGGTCGATCCGCGGCTTGTAGTAGAACCCGGTGAGGTACGCTTCGCTCGCAAGCACGAGGAGGTTCTGCCACCCGGTGTTGTTCTCGCACAGGAGGACGAGGTGGTACCCGCCCTCGCCGCCCCCGGTGTACGTCCGGTCCGTGCGCGGCTTGTCCGGCGGCGTGACGTACGCCTCGCAGCCGAGGATCGGCTTGATCCCCTTCTCCTTGCACGCGGCGTAGACCGAAGCCGCTCCGAAAATGTTGCCGTGGTCCGTCACCGCGACGGCCGTCATGCCAAGCTCAGCCACACGGGCCACGAGCTTGTCCACGCGGTTGCCGCCGTCGAGCAGCGAGTACTCCGTGTGCAGGTGCAGGTGGACGAACTGCTTCTCGCGAGGGATCGCGGGCGCGGGCGGAGCGGGTTTGGAGGGTGCGTCGGCCATGGGTGAAAGGGCGGGCTTCCGAAGGGGAAGCCTGGGGGCACTTTATCCGACGCCCGGGCGTCCGGAAAGCGAAGAAAACGCCCCAATCGCGAATCGGGTGTCCCAGAACGGCAACCGTCAGCCCTTGCACACCGCGCCCCCGATCCGGGCGACGCCCGCCGGGGCTCGCTGGCCGGCTTTCCGTGGCCGGGAGCCGGTTTGTGCGGCATGGTGTACACACAACCCGCTCCACGGATCGGAGCGGGACACGATAACGGAGTATCAAGCCATGAAGACCATCGCGTTCGTCCTTGTCGCCGCCGCTGCCGCTTCCGCCAACGCCGGGTTCGTCGACATGAAGTTCCTCGGCACGGGCGAAGGTTCCTCGGTGCGGATTTCGCACTTCGGCAATCAGCGCAACGTCTTCGCCGGCCAGCTTCGCCACCAGATCGCCAACGGAACCGGCGCCGAAGCCGCGCTCAACGGCGACCACCGCACCTTCTGTGCCGACATCGCCCAGTACGTCTCCTCTTCCTTCACCCCCTACGAGGTCGTCGAGATCGAGCAGGTCTCCAACGTCAGCCCGATGGGCAACGTGAAAGCCGGCGCGATCCGCGCGATCTACACCGCCGCGGGCTCTTCCGCGATCGCTTCCAACGCCGCCGCGTCCCTCGCCGCCGCGTTCCAGCTCGCGGTCTGGGAGATCGTGACGGACTACAACGGCACGGCCGGGTCGCTGAGCATCACCGCCGGTGACTTCCGCGCGACGAAGACCGATGGCTCGTCCCTCAGCGCGACCGTGCTCGGCCACCTCACCACGCTCTTCGCCGCCGCGACGTCCAGCAATGAAGGTTCGCCCCAGCTCGCCGGCCTCCGAAGCGGCAGCGCCCAGGACCAGCTCGTCATGGGCTTCTCGATCCCGACCCCCGGCACCGCCGTCCTCGCCGGCTTCGGCGTCCTCTGCCTCGGCCGTCGCCGCCGCTGAGTCCACCCGGACCTGCGACGCTGAACCGATTCCTCCGCTTTCCAAGCTTCATCACGCCGGGCCCCGTGCCGCACCCAGGATGGGTCTCGGACGGGGCCCGGTGGCGTTCAGTCGAACAGCCGCGATCTCGCACGCGAACACAGGGCCCGATGCTTGCTTCAACACCCCGTCTCAAACACCGTCACAAACCGGTCGTAGTCGAAGAAATCGACGAACCCGTCTTGGTTGGCGTCCGCATCAAGCCCGGGCTCGCAAAGACCCTCAAAGCAGCTCACGAAAGCCTGGTAATCGAAGAAATCCACGAAGTCGTCCTCGTTGAAGTCCGCGAGACAGCGGTACCACACCTGCAAGACAGGCCGAACCGCGGCATTCTCGCTTTCCCTCGAATCAAACCGCTTCGTGTTCCCGGTCGTCGTCTCCGTCCCTCGAAGCAGCACACCGACGTTGACTTCGGGCGACCCCGCCCACGCCGACACCAACTCCGTGAACGCTTGGGTGCTCGGCCATGTGTTGAAGCCCTCGTTCAACACCTCCGTCTGCGTCAACGAGGGACCAAAGTCCCCGCCGGCGCTCGACCAGCGCTCGCCAGGAAAGCTCGCGTGAATCCACGTGCTGTCGCCGCTCATCGTGGGAGCGCCGATGCCCTCGTCTCCCTCCGCATCGCTCGGCCCCTCACTCCACGAGCGCAACACCTCGTGCACGGTCACCACGCTCAACTGATCCCGAAGCGTGCGCGAAACATTCAGCCGAAGACTCGCCGACACCACCCGCGCACCACTCGGAACCGCCGACGCCACATCGAAGTAAAGCACACACCGCCGCAAAGAACCCTCGCGCAGCGTCACACCCGCGAACAGATGCTGACCCGATCCATTGGCCACCCCGCCCGTGCTTGACTGATAAAGCGTCGAGTCCCGCGAAGCCGGAACCTCCACCAGCTCCGGTCCGCCCGACAACACCGCAACCGCCGCCATCAACAGCATGCTTGTCATCCACAAAGTGTCCGGGGTCGGGCACAAGCGAACGCTCAGACACGCTTAAGTTCGCGCCAATCCGCTTACGGCAGCAGCGGCGGATCCTCATCCGCCCCCGTCCCGCTGAAAAGCGAGTTGTCCGGGTCCCCGTACGCCCCGCCATACGAGAAGAGTGCAAAGCTGCGGTCATCCGTGATCCGGTACCCCAGGCTCTGAAGCGACTTCGCATCCGCATGACCATCGGCGAACATCGCCACCACACGGCCCTGATTCCACCCCTTCGCCCCGTGGCGATCCTCCATCCCACCGCGAAACGCGTTCGAAATGTCCCCGCCGGCCGCAAGCCGCGGCGGATCGAAGATGTACCCTTCGTTGCCGTAAGCATGCTCATCCCGGCCGTCGTTCGCGTACGGAGTCCTGCTCTCAAGCGAAGCCCCCGCCGCCGTCCCCATCGAGTCCCCCGCCACCACCGTTCCCGACGGAAGCGTGATCTTGCTCATCTTCACGGGCCAGTTGTGATACCGCCCGTTCGTCAGCCGGCTATTCCCAAGAAACTGGTAGTTGTACCCGTACGCGGCGTTCCGCTCATCCACCCGGTCCGAAGCTTCCGGACAGACATACACCTTGCTCTCAAAGTCCTGCCGCCCGTTGTCCGTTCGCGGCTCGACAAACGCGTACACCCCGACGTACTGCCCCATCCGCGCGATCCACGTCGGCCGAAACTTCAGCCCGTTCCCCACCTCATGCATGTTCGCCGGATTACCCATCCCACCCGGCAGGTCCGGCGCCCGGTGCGCGACAATCACATCTCGATTCGCATCCGAGTACATCTGCCAACCGACGACAAGCGTCCGCATGTTCGCCAGACACACCGTCTGCCGACCCGACCGCCGCGCCGCTCCCAGCGCCGGCAAAAGCAGCCCAATCAGAAGCCCGATGATCGCGATCACCACCAGAAGCTCAATCAGCGTAAAGCCGCGCCGGCGCATCGGGCCTCCTCCGTGACGAACAATACACAAAAAGAGGGCCGACGGTTCCATCGAACCATCGGCCCTCTTTGACTTGCAACCCCTTTTCGCACCCTCCCCGGGTCCGATCACCCCCGCTGGAACGTGAACGCGTTCCCGTCCCACCCCACCAGCACCCGATCGCCCTCCGCGAACTCGCCGCGAAGCACACGCTCCGCCAACGCGTTCTCCACCCGCTCCTGAATCGTCCGCTTCAGCGGGCGAGCTCCGAACGCCGGGTCCCACCCCTCGATCGCGAGCTGCGCCTTCGCTTCCGCCGACACCTCCAGCGTGAGGCCGCGATCCACAAGCCGCGCCGCCACCCGACCAATCTGGATCTCCGCGATCCGCCCCATGTCCTCCCGCTTGAGCTGGTGGAACACCACCGTCTCATCGATCCGGTTCAACACCTCCGGCCGCAGGAACCCGCCCCCCTGGAAGTTCGCCATCACCTCAAGCACCTTCGGCGACACGCCCGTCGCTTTCCCGATCTCCTCCATCGCGACCCGCGCCGGCCCGCGACGAAGAAGCTCGTTCACGCACGCTTCGATCTCCCAGTCCTCCGCGCCCTTCGACGCCAGTTCCTGGATCTGCTGGCTCCCGAAGTTGCTCGTCATCACGATGATCGTGTTCTTGAAGTCCACCGTGCGACCCTGTCCGTCCGTCAGCCGGCCGTCGTCAAGCACCTGAAGCAGCACGTTGAACACCTCGGGGTGCGCCTTCTCAATCTCATCAAGCAGCACCACGCTGTACGGCCGACGACGAATCGCTTCCGTAAGCTGCCCGCCCTCTTCAAACCCGACATATCCCGGAGGGGCGCCCAGAAGCCGCGCGACCGCGTGCTTCTCGCCGTACTCGCTCATGTCGATCCGCACCACCGCATCCTCGGTGTCAAACAGGAACTCCGCGAGCGCCTTACACGCTTCCGTCTTGCCCACGCCCGTCGGACCAAGGAAAAGAAACGACCCGATCGGCCGCTTGGGATCACCAAGCCCGGCCCGCGATCGCCGCACCGCGTTGGCGACCGCCTGCAGCGCGTGATCCTGCCCGATCACGCGGGCCCGAAGCCCGTCCTCCATCCGAAGCAGCTTGTCACGCTCGCCCTCGACGAGCTTGCTCACCGGAATCCCCGTCCAGCGCGACACCACCTCGGCGATCTCTTCCGCATCCACCTCCTGCTTAAGAAGCGGCTTCTTCGCCCGTGTGGCTTTGCTGCCGCCGGATTTCTCGCTCGCTTCCAGCCTGGATTTCATGGCTTTGAGCGCGGTGTCTTCCTCCGCCATCCCCAGGAACTCGCTCTCGGGTACGCGATCGCCGCGCCGCGACCGGTCCTGGATCGAAGCCATTCGCTGCTCGAACGCCGCCTTCCGCTGGTCGTATTCCTTCCGGAGCTTCCCCTCGTCCCCGAGTCCCGCTTTCTCAAGCTCCCACTGCGTCCGAAGTTCCTGGAGTTCTCGTTCAACATCGGTGAGTTCCTCCTTCACGCCGACAAGCTGCTTGTCCGCGTCCCCGCCCTTCTCCATCTTCAGTTGATTCAGCGTCAGCTCAAGCTGTGTCTTCCGCCGGATCAGCCTGTCGATCTCTTCCGGCACGCTGCTGATCTCAATCGCAAGCCTGCTCGCCGCCTCATCCATCAGGTCGATCGCTTTGTCCGGCAGAAACCGGTCCGCGATGTACCGGTGGCTCAGGTTCGCCGCCGCGAGAATCGCCGAGTCCTGGATCCGCACGCCGTGGTGTGATTCGTACCGCGGCTTGAGCCCGCGCAGAATCGCTACCGTCGCTTCCAAGCTCGGCTGATCCACGTACACGGGCTGGAATCGCCGCTCGAACGCCGCATCCTTCTCCACGTGCTTGCGATACTCGTCAAGCGTCGTCGCTCCCACGCACCGAAGCTCGCCGCGCGCCAAAGCCGGCTTCAGCAGGTTCCCCGCCGACACCGCGCCCTCCGCCGCGCCCGCTCCGA
>JBIKTT010000106.1:0-6690 GCA_044347925.1 Phycisphaerales bacterium | reverse complement strand
GCCGGCCACGGGCCGGACTCGCCGCACGCGGCCAAAGCCGCCGATCTCGCGAGCCCGGCATCACGGTCGAACGCGTAATCGATCGCCGTCCGCCGGGGCGTCGCCCGCCACGCGGTGAATCGCACCAGCCCGCTCGGATGGCCGAGCGCCGCACGCCCCCACCGCTCCCGCAAGCCGACATCCGCATCCAAGCCCGCGAGCACGCGCCCGACGCCCGCGCACGCCGACTCGCCGATGCGGTTCAGCACCGCCGCGTTCATCGGGACCATCGCCGCCGGGAGCAACGACTGTTCTCGCTCGGGCCGCGTTCGGATCGCCGCACGACGCACGACGCGCCGGACCAGATGCCCGCGCGAAAGCAAAGCCGCGTGGGCCTCCACGCCGCACGCCTGCCGGAGGCGGTCCATCGCCGCTTGCGTCAGCCACGAGACAGGCAGAGTCTCCCAAGCCCGATCGCGGATCGCGCCGTGCGAACCCGACCGCATCGCCCGCGTAATCGCGATGCGTCCAGATTCATCCGATGCAAGCCGCTTCCAGGCTTCGTCATCTTCACCCGGCCGCTTCAGCGCGACCACCGCGGCCGCAACCTCGCGTGACTGATGAAGCTCAAACTCACCCACGGCCCGTGCCAAGAGACCGCGTGCCGCGCTTCGAACGACCTCATCCGCCGACGCAAGCTCCGCGATCTGCCGCACCGCCGCATCGGCCGCCGATGCAACCTTGACTTCCGGATCACTCAGCCCGCGAACGATCACCCCGTCGCACTCGACCCACGCGCCGAGTCCAACCCATTGGATCGCCGCGAGTCGGGATTCGGGCGACGAACGGCCCGCCAGTTCGCGAGCCAGCTCGATCGCACGGGCACGCCCGATCCTGGGCTCGATCGCTTCCGCCGCTTCGTGAGCCCCGGCCCCGACCAACGCCGACCATCCCTCTTCCAGCACCGCGCGACCGCACGAAGGCAGAACGGCGGCGAGGGGCTCGGTCCATCGCGGAGCTTCTGCGATCGGACAGACGACACCCAACGCGATCCAGAGCCTGCCAACATCGTCTGGGGTGAACGCCGGATTCCTTCGCGCAACACCCAAGATCGGCTTGGAAAAATCCCGGCTCTCGGCTATCGTGGCGTCCGCGTGAAGGAACCGAGAGGGCCTTCGAAGCGGAGAGTACCCCAAGAGATTGTGGATAGTTTGTCGGAAGCGCGACATATAGACCCGGATCGGTTAAACGTTCAGCGTTGACGGAGTCCAAACGGTCCCCGGAGTGCGAAACCGGAAACCCTTGGATCTATCGACCGGGCACACCCGTTGAGGCGCGAAGTTGGGGGGGGTCAGGGGCTCAACGAGATTCCTTGGCGACGGAAGGAGAGCCGTCACCAAGGTCCGGATTCCGCCGGGAGCGACCCAGCACGGGTCGACCTCTGCGAGTCGGAAAGCGTCGGGGCGAGAGAGAGAATCGCCACGCGAATCACCAGAATTGGTGACGCCAACCGGAAAAGACATGAACGTTCCAACCAGACCGAATCCTGTCCTCACCCATCAGGCCCTGCTCTACGACCGCCCGCTCCACCCGGAGCTGCTGCCCGTGCGCACCAAGCGGGTCGTCAAGGGTGACAAGTACGAGCTCGAAGCCTGGCTGATGCCCGGCTCGCACGCCCTCCGCTTTTCCGCGGGCGGCCAAAGCGCGACCGAGCTTTTCGCCGACTCGACCCGCAACCTCCCCACCGCCGGCGTCCTCTCGGCGTTTCTCGCGGCCGGTGAGCACGAGTTCGAGCACACGTTCGCGCCGGGCGGCCTCACCTACATGCTGAGCGTGCAGACCGAACAGCTTGCGGACAACCTCTTCGCCGATGTCCACCGCGAGATGCTCGACCTCGCGAAGGAAGAAAACCCGGTGATGCACCACTGGTCCGACGAGACCGGCCGCTGCCTCAGCATGGTCTCGATCCAGCGCCAGCAGAAACAGATCCACGCTCAGGCGTACCACCTCATCGCCACCGGCTCGCTCGTCATCCGGACGCAGTCGATCTTTGAGCTGGCGTAATCGGCGTACTTCCCGCCCGATCGGGCTAGAATCAGCCCGATGATGCCGTTTGCGATCATCTCGCGAATTACAACGCCCTGCTGAGCGCCTTTCGGCCGCTCGCGGGGCTTGTCTTCGTCTCCGCCGAGCCCACCGTGTTCGGCCGCTCATCACCCAATCCCAACCTAAACTCGGTCCGGCCGCGCCAAGCCCAAAAAGCACCCGCGGCGGCGCCTGATCCTCACGAAAGCCACCATGTCCAACCCCTCCACCCCGTCGCCCGCTCAGCCCGCCGCTCCCAAGCCCGCAGGCCCCAGCCTCAAGGACACCCTCAACCTGCCGAAGACCGCTTTCCCCATGAAAGCCAATCTTGTGCAGAACGAGCCCGCTTCCATCAAGCGCTGGCAGGCCATCAAGGTCTACGACAAGCTTCGCGAAGCCGCCAAGGGCAAGCCCAAGTACGTCTTCCACGACGGCCCGCCCTACGCCAACGGCAACATCCACCTCGGCCACCTTCTCAACAAGTGCCTCAAGGACTTCGTCGTCCGCACCCGCTCGATGATGGGCTTTGACTGCCCGTACGTCCCCGGCTGGGACACGCACGGCTTGCCCATCGAGCACAAGGTGATGACCGAGATGCAGGAGAAGGGCAAACTCGCCAAGCTCGCCACCCTTCCCGACGACCAGCGCAAGACCATCGTCCGCAAAGAGTGCCAGACGTACGCCGAGAAGTATGTCAAGCTCCAGCGCGGCCAGATGGAGCGCCTCCTCACTCTTGCCGACTACGACCACCCCTACCTCACGCTTCAGCCTTCGTTCGAGGGCGCCACGCTCGAGGTCCTCGCCGACCTCTGCAAGCAGGGCCTCGTCTACCGCGCCCTCAAGCCCGTCCACTGGTCGATCGCCAACGAGACCGCGCTCGCCGAAGCCGAGCTCGAATACCAGGACCGCGAGGACCTCTCCGTCTACGTCGACTTTGAAGCCGACGACCTCGACGCCGTCTACGACGCCTTCGGCCTGAAGGAAGCCGAAGAACTCGACGACGCCGAGCACATCCCGGGCCCAACCGACGCCGCTTCCTCGCGCGTCCCGCTCCCCGGCACGCGGCCGATGGTCCGCCCGTCGTTCATGATCTGGACGACGACGCCGTGGACGCTCCCCGCGAACCTCGCGATCGCGGTCAACCCGAAGTTTGAGTACGCCTGCGTCTGGGTCGACGGCAACGTCACCGTGCTCGCCGCCGACGCGGTCGCTCGCGTGATGAAGATGCCCACCGGCGAGCACAAAGCCGAGCAGTTCGTAGTGCTCGCCACCTGCCCTGGCTCCAAACTCATCGGCCTCAAGTACCGCCACCCGTTCGTCGCCGCGACCGAAGGCTCTCGCTCCGAAGCGTTCCGTTCTCGCGAGAAGGTCCGCGAGGATGCGCCGATCCACACGATCGTCGGCGCGGAGTACGTCACGCTCGAGGACGGCACGGGCTTGGTGCACACCGCTCCCGGCCACGGCACCGAGGACTACCAGACGGGCCAGGCCGTCGGGCTTCCGTCGTACTGCCCGGTGAAGGGCGACGGTACGTACGACGACACCGTGCCGCAGTGGCTTCAGGGCAAGCTCATCTGGAAAGCCAACGACGAGGTCGCCCAGCATCTCAAGAACTCCGGCCACTTGTTCTTCAGCCACAAGTTCAGCCACAGCTATCCGCACGACTGGCGGAGCAAAACGCCCGTCATCTTCCGCTGCACGCACCAGTGGTTCGTGAGCGTGGACCGCAAGATCGACCAGTGGGACGGCAGCTTGCGCGATCTCGCCCTCAAGCAGACCGATCCGCGGTCGGGCGTGGTCAAGTTCGTCCCCGAGTGGGGACGCAACCGCATGCGCGGTATGCTCGAGTCGCGTCCGGACTGGTGCATCTCGCGTCAGCGTGCGTGGGGCATGCCGATCCCGGCGTTCATCCTGCCGGACGGATCGACGTTTATGACGGCGGCTTCGGTCCGCGCGGTAGCCAAGCTTGTCCGCGAGAAGGGCACGGACATCTGGTTCTCGGCGGGCCCGGAGGAGCTGCTCAAGTACTACGACCCGAAGACCGATCCGGATTGCCCTCCCGCTGTGGCTTCGTCGCTTCGTGATTCCGTGGCTTCTTTCCGCAAGGGCGGGGACATCATCGACGTCTGGTTCGAGTCCGGAAGCACGTGGGCGGGCTGCATGCGTGAGCGCGGGCTCGGCTACCCGGTTGATCTTTATCTCGAAGGCTCGGACCAGCACCGCGGGTGGTTCCAGTCGTCGCTTCTGAATGCGCTGGGCGCGACGGGCGTCCCGCCGTTCAAGACGCTTCTGACGCACGGATTCATCGTCGACAAGGACGGCCGCAAGCTGAGCAAGTCGCGTCCGGACGCGGCCCGGTACGAGGTCGAATCCCTCTGCAACGAGTTCGGCATGGATGTCATGCGCTGGTGGGTCGCGAGCCTGCCGTTCGAGAACGACATCAAAGCCGACCTTGGCCTCTTCGCCGAACTCGGCGAAAGCTACCGCAAGGTCCGCAACACGCTGCGGTTCATGCTCAGCAACCTCGATGACTTCAAGGTCGAGAGCGGGTCGCGTCCGGCGCTGCCGGCGAGCGCCACCAGCCTCGACGCGTGGGTGCTCGCCGAGTTTGACGCCCTGTCGGCCAAGGTGCTCAGAGCGTACGAAGAGTTCGACTTCCGCACGGCGCAGCAGTCGCTCTACGACTTCTGCAACGACACGCTGAGCGCGGTGTACCTGAGCGCGGTGAAGGATCGGCTCTACTGCGACGCGAAGGATGCGCCGCGCCGCCGGCAGACGCAAGCGACGCTCTGGAATCTCACGGACGGGCTCTGCCGTCTGCTCGCGCCGGTGCTCTGCCACACGGCGGACGAAGCGTTCCGCGAGCTTCACCGGGCGGACGCGAAGGACACCACCGTCTGCGTGCACCTCGCCGAGTTCCTGGGCGGCACGGCCAAGCCCGGGTTCGGAGCGGGCTGCGATGCCGGCTGGGCGTCGGTCTCGAAGGCGCGGAGCGCGGCGCTCGCCGCGATTGAGGTCGAGCGCAAAGCCCTGAGCGTTGAGAATCCGCTGGATCTTGGCGTCACGCTCCCGGATGCCGACGGCTCGCTCGCACGATTCGATCCGGTCGATCTGGCGGACCTTCTGGGCGTCAGCAAGGTCTGGATTGACGCGAAAGCGACAGCGATCAAGGTCGAGGATGTGCAGAAGCGCGGCTTCGAAAAATGCGAGCGTTCGTGGCGTCGCGACGGGACGGTGAAGGTTCGGTCCAACGGGGCCAAGCTCTCGGACCGAGACGCGGCCGCGATCGGCGTGAATTAATGGTTTTCCAAGTATGAACTGAGGAATTCACCCTCTCTCGCGGGCAGAACCAATGGTCGATGTCAGATGGCGCGGCAATAGGCCGTGAACATCCCATGACCACATCGCCCATCAACACGAAGCTGACCCTGGGAGAGATTGCTCTGCAGGCTCTCGATCCCTCGTCGGCGCGCGCCGGCTGCGAGTCGGCGGCGAAAGCCGAGACGAGGAACACGGCCGCGAACGTCTCGCGGCTCGCCACCCTCGCCACTCGCTCCGTGGCCGCGGCGAGCGCGTCGATCATGCTGTCGTGGGAGTATTACACGCGATGCACCGGGAGCCCGGTGATCGAGGTCGCGACCTTCGACCGATCGAGCTCTCTGGCCGCGACCGTCATGATGAGCGGCAAGCCGCTGGTGCTCGGCAATGTCTCCCGGTCAGGGTGCGCCGAGAAGACCCGGGAAGCGAACGCCCTGGGCTGCGTAGCGTTCGTCGGCGTTCCGATCCTTGCCTCCACAGGCGAGGTGATCGGAGCGGTCTGCGTGCGCGACTCGCGCGAACGTCGGTTCACGGCCGAAGACGTCGACTCGCTCGAACTCGTCGCAGACTTCATCTCTCGCGAGATTGAGTTCTGCGACATCTGCACGGCGAGACAGGGCATTCGCGAGCCGCGCACCGCGCTGCCGTTGACCGGACGGAGCGTGCTGATCGTCGGGCCCTCGGGGCTCTCACGCGACGTCATGCACGACTGGCTGACGAGCGCCGGGGCGCTCGTGGATGCGGCGACCGAGGGTGCTGCGACCGCGGAGTGTCTCTCTGATTCCGCGATCGTCGGCGTGCCTTACAGCGTCATCGTGCTCGACACGGGCTTGAGCTCGGTCGCGGCGACGCTCAGGAGCGAAGGGTGCACGGTCCCGATCATCGCGTTCCGTCCGCCGGGCGTCCGGCCCGATGACCCGCAGTTCGAAGGGTGCACGTCCGTGCTTCAGACGCCCATCGAGCGCGGAGCCGACCTCATCGAAGCGTGCCGCCGGATCTCCAAGCGTCCGGGGGCGTGATCCACTCGCCGGGCTCTCTCGCCACACGATCGCCGCCCGCTTTCGCACGCTCGAGCCACACGCGAGCGGCCTCTGCCGTGCCGGGGATGACCAGGTCGGGGGCGATCTCCGCGAGCGGCTCCAGGACGAACCGCCGCTGCGTCATGCGCGGGTGCGGGACCTCGAGATCGGCTTCTCGGATGATCGCGTCGCCGTAGACCAGAAGGTCCAGATCAAGCGGGCGCGGCCCCCACCGCGGGCCCGCGGACCGATCGCGCCCCGCCAGTCGTTCGACCGCGAGCAGGGTCGT
>JBIKTT010000105.1:0-6722 GCA_044347925.1 Phycisphaerales bacterium | reverse complement strand
GGAGCCCCGACGTTGGACACGTAGATCGGGTTCAGAACAGGGTTGTGGCCCATCGCGGTCGGGCCATCACCCACCGGTACCGTCGCGACAACCGCGTTGGTGACTGCGTCGATGATGCTTACCGAGTCGGATCCGTAGTTCGAGCAGTACACCCGGTTGTTCTGAGGATTGAAGAGGATGCCGCGGGGCACGTTGCCCACGGGCACCGTGGCGATGACCGCATTCGTCGCGCCGCTAATCACCGACACGCTTTGGCTGCCAGCGTTCGGTGTGTAGATCTTGTTGCTGATGGGGTTGTAGCAGATGACCCTCGGCGTGGAGCCCACGGGCACGGTCGCCACAACCGAGTTCGACACGCCATCAATCACGGTGACGTTTCCCGAGAACTCGTTGGCGCAGTAGATGCGGTTATTGACGGAGTTGTACGCGAGGGCACGGGGTCCATCGCCGACGGGAATGACGGCGAGGATCTGGTCGGTCACGCCGTCGATGACCGTCACGCTGTCAGCGAAGTAGTTGGCGACGTAGACCTTGTTGTTCTGGGTGTTGTGGCAGAAGTCGCGCGGACCCGCCACGACCGGAATGGTCGTGATGACGGTGCTTGTCGACCCGTTGATGACCGTGACGCTCTCGGCCGAAGGCGCTCCCGTCTGCGGCGTGTTGGCGGTGTATAGTTTGTTGCTGATGGGGTTGTACAGCAGGTCCCGCGGCGAGGCCGGTGGGGGCAAAGGAATGAAGCGGAGATCCTGCGCGAGAGCCGTGGTGGGGAGCACGATGCCGAACAGGATGGCTAAGGCCACCTGCCGCAGCACCAAACATGTCGAGCGTGCCGCAGTTCGGGCTTGGATGGGGCCTGTCCGAGGCTGGATCACTTGGGCGTCCTTTCTGTTCCGGCCGGTGCGAGTAGTCTGGTGAAGAACTCCTCGTCCTTGAAGTTTAGGTTGAGGCGGTTGTACTCACCGCGCATCACCGCAGCGGGCATGTCGGCATTGGCGAATCGCACGATCACCAACTCCTCGGAAGGCAGCACGTACAGCCGCTGCTGCCCCGCCCCGGCGGCCATGACCAGATCGGGCAGTCGGCCGGAGACGATGCCGCGCTCGCTGACCTGATCGGACGAGCGGCGACGACGCTCCCCCGCCCGATCCGCCATCGAGGCCAAATCAGCGTTCGAAGGCTTGTTCAACCACCATGTCATCCCGTACGCAGCGTTGGCGGCCGAACTCTCGAAGCACTTGGCCAGACCATCGGCAGGGATGAGCTGGGTGTCGCCATGCTTGCCGCGGTTGCGAATCAACTCGCCCCACGCGGCCCACTGACGGGCGGTGAGCACGGCGCCATCGCCCATCGCGGGCTGGCCGGTCGCGTCCTTGTGCCAGCGTCCACCAGCGATGCCGACGGGCTTCAGGAGCGTGCGTTCGAGATATTCGTGCGCTGTCTCGGGTGTGCCGGGGCCGATCTTGGCCGCGCGAGCGGCGAGCTTGCGGTTCAGGAACTCGCCAAACGCATACAGGTGGACCTCGCTGTATGTGAACCGCTTTCCCGGCTCCTCCACGGCCGCCAGGCCGAGCGCGAGCGTGTACAGGTTCTTGTCGCGCTCGGCCCACAGGCGGCGCGGCGATTCGAGGCCGCTAGAAAACGTGAGCATGTCGCGCACAGTCATGCGGCTCTTGCGCGGGTCGGTCTTCCATTCGGTGAGCGTGTCCGCGACGAGTTCGTCGAGCGAAAAGAGGCCGTCTTGGATCGCCACCGCTGCCAATGGGCCCCAGAAGCTCTTGGTGCCCGAGGCGATCTGGTAGGCTTTCTCCGGCGTCGAGCCCTCGATGTGCTGTTCGAAGACTGCACGCCCTTCCTTCATGACAAGCAGCACCAGGCCGCCGTTGGCCGCCGAGTATGCCGCGGCGTCCCGGTAGCGTGCGATCTCCGCCGGCGTGCCCTCGGAGACGTCCGGCTCGCGCAGTTGTGGCAAGGCCGCCCGCAGCTCACGCGCTGGCTGCGCCGAGAGTTGCCCGCGACGGGCAGCGAACGCATCGAACTCCGCTCGTGATACAAACCCATCGCTGTCGCGATCAAGTTTCTTGAACAGGTCGTCTCCGGCGGCACGCGGAGTGGCGGCGAGTTCCTCCGCCGACAGGCAACCGTCGCGGTTGGTATCCAGTCGGTCGAAGACACTCTGCTGAGTGTTCTGCGCGAGGGCCGTAGTCGCTGATCCGATGACCACAGCCGTAAAAAGCTGAGCAGCTCGGTGCATCTGCACTCCTTGGGAATCGAGTCCATGAGGAGAAACGTTCGAGAACTGCCATTATTGCTTGCCGACTCGGATCGGGTGGCACCTCCGCACTGGCCAAGTCCCTAGCCGCGCCCGTTCGGGATTCCGCCCTCCGACGGGTTAGGTGCTCTTTGGCGGGTCGCTGTTGACCCGCGAAGGAGCCGTTCGTGTCCCAGCAAGACCCCCTGGACTCCGCCGCCCAGCGGCGCGAGGTCGTCATCGCCACGCTCGCCGCCGCCGTGCATCGCTGGCACCGCGACCAGATCCGAGCCGGAGTGCGCTCCAAGCGGGCCGCCAGCATCGCGCCGGCGGAGCATCACAAACCCGAGAGTTCTCGACTTGACCCTGCGGAAGATGATCGCCCTGATCGTCCGCTCCCGCTCGATCCGGACAAGGCCGCAGGCCATGTCGGGGGCGAGCGGGCAGGAGGACTTTCATGGCGCTGAACATCCACGCGGAACTCAAGCGGCTCGGGACGCTCAAGACGCCGCAGCTCAAGGCCAGGTACGCCGAGCTCTTCGGAGAGACCACGCGGTGCAACAACCGCCCGTACCTCATCAAGCGGATCTGCTGGCGGATCCAGGCCGACGCGGAGGGGGACCTCTCCGAGCGAGCACGCCAGCGGGCGGCCGAACTGGCCGACGACGCCGACCTTCGGCTCCAAGCCCCGGCCGGAGCGGGGCCAGTCGCGATCGCCCCAGCGAACCACGCAGTGCCGCCGATCGTGTCGATCCGCATGCCGCGCAAGAGCATCGAGCCCATGCCCGGCACGACGCTGTGGCGTGAGTACAAGGGCCGCATGATCGCCGTGATCGTCCTGCCCCGCGGGTTCGAGTACGAGGGCAAGGTCTACCGGTCGCTCTCGGCGGTCGCTAACGCGATTACCGGCACGCACTGGAACGGCATGAAGTTCTTTGCCGAGTCGCTGGGCACGGCCGTTGGCGGGACCCGCCACGCGGAGGTGGCCCAGGCATGAGTACGTTCTCGATGTCATCCCGCAGGTACACGAGCGGCGAGCAGCCGCGCAAGAACCCGCTTATTCGCTGCGCCATCTACACCCGCAAAAGCAGCGAAGAGGGCTTGGAACAGGAGTTCAACTCGCTCGACGCCCAGCGCGAGAGCGGCGAGGCGTACATCGCAAGCCAGAAGGCCGAGGGCTGGGTCTGCCTGCCCGACAAGTACGACGACGGCGGATACACGGGCGGCAACATGGAACGCCCCGCCGTGCAGCGCCTGATGGCCGACATCGACGCGGGCAAGGTGGACTGCGTCGTGGTCTACAAGGTGGACCGCCTCAGCCGATCGCTGATGGACTTCGCGCGCATGATGGAGGTCTTCGACCGCAAGAAGATCTCGTTCGTCTCGGTCACGCAGCAGTTCAACACGACGCAGTCGATGGGGCGGCTCACGCTCAACATCCTGCTCTCGTTTGCGCAGTTCGAGCGGGAGATCATCTCCGAGCGCACCCGCGACAAGATCGCGGCTACCCGCAAGAAGGGCAAGTGGTTCGGCGGCAAGCCCATCCTGGGCTACGACCTGGTGGCCGGCAAGCTCGTGGTCAACCGCGACGAGGCGTTCCGCGTGCGCGAGATCTTCGCGATCTACGTCGACACCCGCTCGGTGCGCCAGACCACGCTGGAGGCGGTGCGGCGGGGATGGATCACCAAGGGCTGGACGCAGAAGGACGGCAAGTGCGTCGGCGGGCTCCCGCTCACCAACCCCTACGTTCACCGCATCCTCACCAGCGTGTCGTACCTGGGCAAGGTCCAGCACCACGACCAGATCTACGACGGCGAGCAGGAGGCCATCATCGATCCGGCGCTGTGGAAGCGGGCGGCCGCGATCCTCGAGGCCAACGGCCGCGACAAGGGCAGCGATGTCCGCAACGTTCACAGCGGCCTGCTCAAGGGGCTTGTTCGCTGCTGCAACTGCGACAAGCCGATGGCGCACACGTTCACGACCAAGTCGGGCAAGCGGACCTACCGCTACTACGTCTGCCACGTCGCCCAGAGCAGCGGCTACCACGCGTGCCCGTCCAAATCTGTGCCGGCGGAACAGATCGAGTCCTTCGTGGTCGACCGTCTCCAGGCGCTCGGCCGCGACCGCGAACTGGTGAGCATGATCCTGGATCGTGCCCGGGCCGAGTCCCGCGAGGTCATGGCGCAGCTCAAGGACCGCAAGACGACGCTGGAGCGCGAACTGCGGTGGTTGGCCAGCGACGAGCGTCGCGCGGGTGCCGCGAGCGACGCCGACCGCCTCGCGGACCTGGCCGAACGCCAGCGCCAGATCGCCGAGCAGGTCCGCGAGATCGAGGGCGAGATCGAGGAGGCGGCCCGCGATGAACTCCGCCGCGACGAGGTCGACGCCGCCTTCGCCGAGTTCCGGCCGCTGTGGGACCAGCTCAACACGCGCGAGCGGACCGACCTTCTCCGATCCGTCATCAAGAGCGTCGAGTTCGACGGCAAGGCCGGCGAGGTCACGCTGGTCTTCCACCCCGAGATGTCCCGCCTCGCCGAGGAGAACGCGCCATGAGCCATGCCGACCGCGCCACGTACAAGGTTCAGTTCGACAACGGCCGCACCGGCAATCGGCAGGCGCGCGTCGGGGCCGCACCGGCGTTGCCGCCGCCCGGGCCGGCGCGCGTCCCCGCGTCGCCAGGCTGATGGCGCTGGCGATTCGGTTCGACGGGCTGGTGCGCTGCGGGCAGGTGAAGGACTTCGCCCAGATAGCGCGGCTCGGGTACGTCACGCGCGGGCGGCTGAGCCAGATCATGGACCTGACGAACCTCGCTCCGGACATTCAGGAGGAATTGCTGTTCCTCGAGCTGGCCAACGCGGGCAAGGACGCGGTCACCGAGCGGCACCTGCGGCCGATCACCCGGCACACGGAATGGGCCTCCCAGCGGCGGCTCTGGCGGACGCTCATCAAGCGGGAAGAAGCGGTCCCGCCGCCACCCCCATGCGGGGTTGTTGCCACCCGGTCAAGAGTGGCGAAAGTGCTGTAAATCAGGCGTTTTGTGGACCACATGAGGTAAACCTGTCGGACCCTGACAAATACCTTTTCCGCTCATGTTGTTAGGGCCACACTCGGCTCAACCGCCCCGTGTGGAATCCGGGGCATTCTCGTAGGCGGAGGCCCGGTGTTATGAGCAGCCTTTCGTTCCGTCGGTTCACAAGCGCGTACGCGCTGCGGGAAGTCGACCCCGCCGTCCTGATCGACTTCATGCGGCCGCACGCCGCGTTCCTTGCCGCGAGCGGCGTCATGCTGCCGACCGAACCGGCGCACCTCGACATCGAGCGCGTCGAGATCGCCTTGCTGACCAACGTCGGCGGGCTCCCGGTCGAGCTGGTCGACGCCCTCTGGCACCTGCACGAGATGGCCACGCCGCTGGGCATGGAGTCGCTGCTGGCCGCCGCGCAGACAGCCGGGCTCGCGCTGCCGCTCGACCACCTCTCGCCGGCGGACATCGCGGCGCGGGTCTGGGTCGAGAACCCCGACCTGGTGCGGCGCTGCCACACAGAGATCTCCGTCTCGCGCCGGCGCTCGTTTGAGACATTCGTCCCCGCGCGCGGCGCGACGCTCGCGTGGGCAACGCCGGGGCCGGATCGTCTGGCGGCGCTGGAGGCGGGCGTCGTCGCGTGGTACGCGGCCCACCGCCGCGGTCCGGGGGCGCGGGTGCTCTTCTTCGACCACGGCGACGAAGTGCGTTTCCTCGTGCGTCACGGCGGCCCGTATCGCCGCGAGGGAAGCCTTGACGAAGGCAAGCCCGGGTGCGTTCGCTACCGGCCGATGGCCCACGGGCTGATCGTCTTCGACCGTCGGACGTGGGAGCTGCGCATCAACGCGGGGCCCGTCGGGGGCGTGGGGCCGTAGAACGCGCCACGCGGGAACGTGGGGCAAGGACGGGGGGGCCGCGACGCAACGGACGGCGCGCGGCAGGGAGTAGCAAGAAATGGCAGGTCAAAAAGCCAACGGGCTGACGCCCAAGCAAGAGCAGGCGATCACGGCGCTCCTGACCGAGCCGACGGTCGCGAAGGCCGCAACGCTCGCGGGTGTCGGGGAACGCACGCTCTACACGTGGCTCGACGAGCCCGCCTTCTCCCGCGCCTACCGCCACGCGCGGCGGCAGGCGTTCAGCCACGCCGTCTCGCTGACGCAGCGGTACGCGCCGCTGGCGGTGCAGACGCTCGCCAAGATCATGGCGGACCCGGAAGCGCCGTACCCGTCGCGGGTGGCGGCGGCGACGGCTCTGCTCAAGGTCGGCCGCGAGTCGCTCGAACTCGACGACCTCGCGCAGCGCATCGATGCGCTGGAAGCCGCGCAGGAGAAGGCTGCGTGAACGTGCTCGCCCGGAAGGTCGCGCGGCTTGAACGCGGGCTCGCGCCGTCGGCGTGCGCAACCTGCGAGGGCTACTTCGTAGGCGTGACCTTCCGCCAGCCCGCGCCCGGCGACT
>JBIKTT010000104.1:0-6769 GCA_044347925.1 Phycisphaerales bacterium | reverse complement strand
GGCACGCCGCCGCCCGGACACCTCCCGACCCCCAAGGTCTGAGAACACGCGTCAGAGTCAGCAAGGGTCGCCCCCGCGTCACGGCTCATGCTCCATGGGTGCCGCGGCGACCCAGCTTCCTCGCATCGCCCTCGGATCTGTGGCCTAGTTCCCTCAGTCGCCCGGTCGATCCCGCCCGGGCCACCCAAGGGAACGCATCCATGAAGACTTCGATCCACACGACTCTCGCGGCCGCCATCGTGACCGCTTGCGGAGCCACCGCCAACGCCGACCTCGTGACCGGCCACGTCACCGCCGACAACCACTACGCCATCTACTCCTCGACCGCCAGCGCCTTCTTCTACCACGGTGGCAACGAACTCGGCGCGGGCGGCAGCACCGGCGGCTACAACTGGTCAAACGCCGAGTCCTACAGCTTTGAAGCCGGCGACTTCATCTACATCGCCGCCTGGTCCGACGACGCCGTCGCTCAGGGCCTGCTCGCCGACCTGCACACCTCCTCGCTCGGCTCGATTCTGAGCGGCGACCCCCGCTGGCAGGTCTACCGCACCGACCTCAACCGCGGCGACGGCGACCCGCACCCGCTGACCGGCGAGATCGCCGGCCACGTCGGCTTCGCGGACGCCAATAGCCTCTGGCAGAACCCCTTCGTCGGCGATCCCAACGGCGCCCAGCCCTGGGGCACGATCGCCGGCATCAGCCCGAACGCCCGCTGGATGTGGCTGGGTAGCGCGGAAGATGCCGACCCGCTCCACGGCGGCTCGGGCGCTGGCGAAATGCTCATCTTCCGCACCGCCGTCCCCACCCCCGGCTCGCTCGCCATCCTCGGCCTCAGCGGCCTCGCCGGCCTCCGCCGCAAGCGGTAATCGCCCGCTCGCCCATCCATCATCGCTTTCGATCAAGGGCGTCGCGTCAAGCGACGCCCTTGCCTTTCATCGCGGAACTTCCAGTCGCCGCACCAACCTTCAAGCACACTTCACCTCTTTCAGTCCGCGTTTCTGGTATCCTCTTTCGCATGAACGCCCGCGACATCTGGCCTTGGATTCTCGATCCCGCTCCGTGTTTCGTGTGCGAACGGCTGCTCTACGACCGCAAAGCAAAGCCGGACCTCGCTCGCTATCGCGTCCCGCTTCTTCATCGTCAACTCGAGCGAACCTCAGATGTCGAACCCAACCCGGCAGCGGGCGCCGCGGCCCTCGCATCTCTCCCCGACATCGAAAGCGTTCGTCAGCTCCGAGCCGTCATCGATGAAGAAGTTGGGGTCGGCTTGTTCACGGCCTCACGGCTGATCGATCGCCTGCAACGCGGCGACAAGCTCCACGACCCGTCGTACCAAGCCTGCCTCGGCTCGCTTCTCGTGTATCCCCCTCACGAATGGTCCGCGATCCGCGAGGAGCTGGCCGAGTGGTTCTTCGATGGCATCGAAGCCGCGTTCAGCGATCTTCCCTACACCTTCGACGATGTGATCCCCTTTGCCGGACCGAACTTCAGCCCTGATCGCTGGCTTCTTGTGCTGCGGGGACCGATGGCGGGCAACGTCGTCTGGTGGACCCACGACGGAGACAGCGTCATGGACACGCCATGGGCCCAGGACATCCAGGATTGGGGCCGGAGGCTTATCGCGGACGGGCCCGATGTGCTCGGTGGAGTGTGTCGTTTCGCTGGCATCGATTCGATCGACAGCGTCGCCGAGGATGCCGTGCTGTATCCGCTGCACTACCACCCCGACGCGAACCAAGCGATCTGATCGCGAGGATGAACGACCCTGCGCCGAGGTTCGCGGCAAGCGACGAGAGATCGTGTAGGATCACGCCTCATGCGCGTCGGCATCGTCGGTTGTGGCACGGCCGGGCCCGCTCTCGCGACGCTCCTCGCGCGAGCAGGCCACCACGTCACCATCCTCGAGCGTGCCCCTTCACTCGACCCCGTCGGCGCCGGCCTCCTTCTCCAGCCGTCCGGACTCGCCGTCCTCGATGAGCTCGGCATCGCCGCAAGCATCATCGACGGCGGCTCGATCATCCGCCGCCTTTCCGGACTCACGCCCCGCGGCAAGCCCGTCCTCAAGCTCGCCTACGCCGATCTCGCCCCCACCGCGTTCGGCCTCGGCGTCCAGCGCGGCCTCCTCCTCACCCACCTCCTGCAGACCGCGACCGCTTCGGGCGTCACGATCAAAACCGGCATCGCGATCACCGCGGTCGACCAGATCCAGTCCGCCCCCATCGCCATCGACGCTTCCGGCCGCGAACACGGCCCCTTCGACCTGCTCGTCTTCTGCGACGGAGCACGCTCCGCCGTCCGCGACGCCCTCGGCATCACCAAGCACCACGCCCGCTACCCCTTCGGCGCCCTTTGGTTCATCGCGGACGACCCCGGCGGCCTCCCGCCCGACTTCACGGACACGCTCTCGCAGGTCTACGACGGCACGGGCACGATGCTCGGCTTCCTCCCTTCCGGCCGCCTGAACCCCGCTTCCCCCCGCCGCATCAGCCTCTTCTGGAGCCTGCGTCTCGCCGATGAACCCGCGCTCCGCGCCGCCGGCCTTGCCGCGTTCCGCGACCGCGTCCTCTCGCTCGAGCCGCGAGCCGCTCCGCTCATGGATCAGCTCACCTCAACCGACCAGCTCATCACCGCCGCGTACCACGACGTCGTGCTCACCTCCCCCATCGCCCACCGCGTCGTCTTCATAGGCGACGCCGCCCATGCGATGAGCCCGCAGCTCGGCCAAGGCGCCAACCTCGCCCTCCTCGACGCGTCCGCTCTCGCGCGAGCGATCATCGAAGGTGAGGAGACACGCCGCCCGCTCGCGGAATCGCTCCGCGCCTACGAGCAAGCCCGCCGAAGCCAAACCCGCTTCTACCACCTCGCTTCGCGCTGGCTCACACCGATCTTTCAGTCCGACGAGGAGTGGCTCGCTCCGCTCCGCGACGCGCTGATGGGCCCGATGTGCCGCTTCGGCCCCGTGCGCCGAGAAATGCTCCTGTCGCTCGTCGGCGTCAAGACGGGCTTGCTTTCGGCGGCCCAGTTACCTCGATTGGCTCCCGTCGGTTCGGTTCCCGCTCGGATAACCTGCCCGCCCGGTTGACCCCGACCATCACCCTGCCTTTGATTACCCCCCTAGGCCCCATCCCCCGCGCTGTGCGGCGGGTGGGGACCGGATCACCCCGCCGGCCCGAAGTCTCGGTCCACCGGCCTGATCGTCGGCTTTGCCGACACCTTGGGCTTCGCGAGCCGGGTTCTGTGAACCCGGCCTCCAGAAGCCCAAGAGACGGAGAATCTCATGGCTCGTTACACCGGTCCCAAGCTCAAGCTCTCGCGTCGTGTCGGCGTTCCCATCGCCGACAATCCCAAGCACACCAGCAAGCGCTCGCTCGTCTTCCCGGGCATGCACGGCTTCCGCGGCCGCCGCCTCCGCGCTTACGGCATCCGTCTCAACGAGAAGCAGAAGGTCAAGTACCACTACTGCGTCCAGGAAGCCCAGTTCCGCCGGATGCTCGCCGAAGCCGGCCGCCGCCCGGGCAACACCGGCGACGTCCTCCTCCAGCTCCTCGAGCGCCGCTTGGACAACGTCGTCCGCCGCGCCGGCCTCGCCCGCACGATCTGGGCCGCTCGCCAGCTCGTCGTCCACGGCCACGTCAAGCTCAACGGCCACAAAGCCGACCGTCCCAGCACCCGCGTCGAGGTCGGTGACGTCATCACCGTCCGCGAGAAGTCGCAGAAGCTCGCGAAGGAAAGCCTCGAAAGCCTCCCCGGCCACGAAATCGCCGACTGGCTCGAGATGAACCCCTCCGAATTCAGCGTCCGCATCGTCGGCACGCCCACGACCGATCAGATCCCCTTCGAGTGTAACCCGAACCTGATCGTCGAGTTCTACCGCTAAGTGATTCCCAGTTGACCATCCCGCGCCCGGGATGAGCACGCACGCCCCCTGCGGGCTCGCGGGCTCATCCCGGGCGTTTGTCTACAATCCGCCTTTCGCAAGCACGGTGGCGGGCTTTGACGCCGCGAGGATCGCGATGAACAAGTTCATTAAGAAGAACCAGAAGTGGATCATGGTCGGCGGCGGCACCCTCCTCATGGTGGCGTGGCTCCTCCCCGACGGCCTCTCCCGCATGTCCAACCCCGAACGCCGCGTGGAAGCCACGATGGACGGCCGAAAGGTCCGCGGCAAGGAGTGGGACACCGCCACCTTCCAGTACCGCGCCATCAACACGCTCGTCGAACGCACCTTCATCCCCGGGCAGCCCCCCGTCATCACGCCCCTCGCACAGTTCGGCTGTGAGTCGTCCGAGCACTTCTTCCTCCTCTCCGAACTCGCCCAGCGACAGGGCCTCATCGGCGGGAAAGCCGACGCCGACGAGATCTTCGAGCGCACCCTCGACGTGCTCGCCGCCAAGATCGCCATGCGTGACATGGAATCCGGCGGCGCCGCTTCCACCCGCGCGATGGACTTCATGATGTCCTTCCAGAGCCCCGTCGGCGTCGCCCCCGAAGAGCTCGCCAAGCGCGAAACCGCCCGCCAGCTCTACTTCGACGCAGCACGCACGCAGTCCCTCCCCGCTCTCCGCGAGGAGATCATGCGAGCCTCCGGCCTGCGCGAGGACCAGATGGAGCAGGCCCTCGCTGTCTATCGCGGCATCGTCCGCATGTACGAAAACTACATCGGCACCGCCCGCATGTCCGACCGCCGCGTCATCGCCACCGCCCGCCGCTTCGGCGAAAGCTCCGGCGTTGACTACGTCCTCGTCGGCGCCGAACGCCTCGCAAGCCGCGTCCCCGATCCCACGCCCGAAGAGGTCGTCGCCCACTACGAAAAGTACAAGAACGTCGCCAGCGGCACCGGCGAGTTCGGCATCGGCTACCGCAAGCCCGACCGCGTCAAGCTCGAATGGGTCGAGATCAACAAAGCCAAGGTCGCTTCCGTCATCAAGCTTCTCCCGGCCCACGTCCGCGAACGCTGGGACCGCCAGAACCCCGGCGGAACCACCGCCGCTTTCAACGAGAAACGCGCCGACTTCGAGCAAAGCCTCCGCAACGAGTACGCCGAAGAGATCATCAAGCTCGCCGACATCCGCTTCCGCGAACTTGCCGGTGAAGCCACCCGCGCCCTCGCCGCCGATGGCAAGTATCGCGCCCTTCCCGCCAACTGGCGCGAAACCTCCCTCCCGATGGACAAGCTCGCCGCCGAGCTCGCCGCCGCCGTCAAGTCCGAGACCTCCACCCCGGACGACTACGAACGCTGGCAGTCCCCCGTCGAGATCGAGACCCCCATCGTCAACCCGGAGACCGCTTGGCTTGATGTCGCCGCCGTCCGCGCCCTTTCCGGCGTCGGCGCTGCCGCGATCGCCGACGGAAGCCGCTCCATCTCCTTCGACACCCTCGTCATGAGCGTCCGCGAACTGCCCGGCGGCACGAGCACCCTTCCGGTCCAGGTCGGCGTCATCCCCGTCTTTGACCGCACCGTTTCCGACCGCACCGGAAACCACTACTACTTCCGCATCACCGCCGCCCGTCCCGCCGGCGAGCCCGAGTCCCTCGACGAGGTCCGCGCCCAGGTCGTCACCGACATCAAGCGCCTCCGCGCCTTCGAACTCCTCAAGGAAGAGATCGAAAAAGCGGGCGCAGCCTCCCTCACCGGAGGCCTCGAAGCCGCCACCAGCGTCTTCAACCTCGCCGACTCCGCCACCGTCTCCGTGACGCAGTTCGCTCCCGTCGAGATCCAGCGAAATCTCCTGGTCTCTACCGACAGCATCCGAAGCGGCGGCTTCTCCGGCGCAGACCTCACCCCGCTCGACGTCCCCGCTTTCCGCGAAGCCGTTGCCGCCAAAGCTTCCGCGCTCGACGCGAGAGCCACGATCTCCTCCCTCCCCACCCCCGACCGCACCGTCTGGATGCCCCTCCCCGGCTCGCTTTCCGCCGTCGTCGCCCGTATCGAGAGGGTCTCGCCCGTCACCGTCGAGCGCGTCCGCATGCTCGACACGAACATCCTCAACACCGCGCGGCAGAACGAGCTCGGCAGGTTCGACGACTGGATCAGCCGATCCCCCTTCACCCTCGAAGCCCTGAAGTCCTCGCTCAGCTTCAAGCGAGCCGGCGACAAGGAAGCCGCAGGCGGCTGATACGCCCCCACGGCGCAGGATTCTCCCCGCAGTCCATCTCTCAACCCCGAGAGACGCCGCGTTCACGCCCGTGATGGGTGCATGGTGACCTAAGCCGGAAGCGTGACCAGATCGAACTCGTCCCGCAGCGAGCTCTCAAGCTTGCCCTCGCGGCACGCGACGACCCGACGCTTGAACTCCTGGCGCTGGTACCCGTACCCCTCGCCGGCGTCCTGATACAGATTCCCGCTCGCGTTCCCCGCCGCGTCCGGCGCCGCCACCAGCGTCAGTCTGCGCCCCTCCGCTTCGCCCGTGTGCAGCACGCTCGGCCCCACCGGAATGATCGCGCCGCCGCGAACGAAAAGCCTCGGCAGCCAATGGTCCACCGACCGGCCCGACACCACGCCCTCGGACGTGATATCGATCTCACGCCAGTCCCCGCGAGGCATCGTGACCGCCGCGCCCGCATCCCCCGGCCCGTCGATCGGACAGACCACAAGCAGATCCGGCCCCAGAAGGAATGCGTTGTCCACCGCGCGAAGCCGCACGTCCGACGGATCCGCAAACCACACCGGACGACAGATCGGCATCCCCGTCCGCGATGCTTCATCAAACAGCGTGTACAGGTACGGAAGCAACCGGTACCGACGCACGAGCGCCCGTCGGCAGCTTTC
>JBIKTT010000103.1:0-6792 GCA_044347925.1 Phycisphaerales bacterium | reverse complement strand
CGCCTGCTCGAAGCCGTCCGCGAGTTCCAGCAGGAATCCGGCCAGCAGGTGAGGTACTACCAGGCGAGCTCGTCGGAGCAGTACGGCAAGGTCGTTGAGACGCCCCAGACCGAAACGACGCCGTTCTACCCGCGTTCGCCGTACGCGTGTGCCAAGATGATGGCGCACTGGGCGACGGTGAACTATCGCGAGAGCTACGGGATGCACGCTTCGTGCGGGATCCTGTTCAACCACGAGAGCCCGCGTCGCGGCGAGACGTTCGTGACGCGCAAGATCACGCGTGCGGTGGGGCGGATCAAGCTCGGCATGCAGGACAAGGTGTACCTGGGCAACCTCGACAGCAAGCGCGACTGGGGGTATGCCGGCGACTACGTCAAGATGATGTGGATGATGCTCCAGCAGGAGAAGCCGGACGACTACGTGATCGCGACGGGCAAGACGATCAGCGTGCGCGAGTTCTGCGAGCTTGCGTTCCGCCACGTGGGCCTTGATTACAAGGACTACGTTGCGTTCGACCAGCGGTACCTGCGGCCGGCCGAGGTCGACCTGCTCCTGGGCGACCCGACGAAAGCCAAGCAGAAGCTCGGCTGGGTCCCGACGACGTCGGTCGAGCAGCTCGCGGCGATGATGGTGGACTACGACCTTGAGCTTGCGAAGCGTGAGAAGACCCTCCGCGACGCGGGCCACAAGATGCCGGAGTACGCCGGGCACGATCAGTAAAGAGCGTTGGCGAGCGGTGAGCGGCTCAGGCGCGGAAGACCATTCCGGGCTCGAGTCTGGCGACCTGTCGGGCGCTCAAGATGCCGGACAGGACGCACACCACGGCGACGAAGAACCCGGTGATGATGAGGCTCGGCCAGAGCAGGCGGTACGGCATTCCCGCCGAGACCATCAGTTCGCCCATGAGTGAAGAGCCGCCGACGCCAAGGCCGTAACCGACGAAGCCGACAGTCGCGCACTGCGCGGCGACCATCGCGAGGATCAGGCGGTTGCTTGCGCCGGTCGCGACAAGCACGGCGTAGTACCGCAGGTTTTCCGCGGTGAACATGAAGAGGAGCAGGCCGGTGATGGAGATGCCCACGACCACCGAGATGATGGTCATCATCCCCACCTGGCCGATGATGTCGGTGTTCTTGATGTAGTACATGACCGTCGTCCGTGTGAACTCGCGGGCGGTGAGGGCGCGGAGTCCCGTGGCGGCGGTGATGTCGCGGGCGAGCGTCGCTTTGTCCGAGCCCTCCGCGGCCTTCACGAGAATGAACGAGGTGAGGTTGCGTTCCGGCGGAGCGAGCGAGACTGCTCGCGAGTATGTGGTGAACAGAGTGCCCTTGTTCTGGAAGCGCGGCTTCATGTCGGTCAAAGCGACAACCAGCACACGGCGGTCGTTGACCATGAGCTCATCGCCTTCGGCAAGCGGTCGGGAGGGAGCGTCGAGATCGATCGGAAGGGTGGAGTTGCCGAAGCCGGGCTCGGCGAGCGACGGCCGGAGAAGCGTGCGTGCGCTGGCGCGGTCGGCCACGACAGCGTCGGGCGAGCGAAGGCGGGCCAGAAGGTCCGGAGTGAGTTCGCCCGGGAAGCCGACGAGCGAAGCATCATCGAGGCCGATCACGTTGACCGATCGGATCCGCCCGCCGGGCAGTCTGGCTCGCAGGTTTCCCGAGTAGAAGCGCGTCGCCCACGCGACGCCGGGGACGGACCGCACACGGTCGAGCGCCGTCGCAGGCAACCCGGCGGTTTCGTCGACGTACTCGACGGCGGGATCCATCACCCAGACATCCACGACGGGCATGTCGTCGACCATGGCGTAGGTGCGGGTCATGATGCCCACGAGCATGGCTTGGAAGTGCGTGATGAGGAACGAGGTGAAGAGCACGCCGGTGATCAGGCCGATGAACTTCAAGCGGGCGCCGAGCAGCATGGCGATCGCGATGCGGATCATCGGCTTGCTCCGTGCGGGGGTGCGGCAAGGCCGCCCAAGGCCATCGCGACGATCATGTCGGCGAGGGCGTGCTTGTCCTCAAGCGTCCGCGGCGCGGGATAGCCCATGTTCCCGAGGAAGTGAGCCGAGTGTTCGTACTGCGTCGCGAGAAGCAGAACGCAGAGCCCCAGGCGGATGGGGTCGATTGTCGCGCGGCGGGTCTGCGCGACGCGGGCGACGAGGCCGCACAGATGGTCGACCATCGGGCGGGCGCGCTCGCGGAAGATGGCGTCGAGCGAGTCGTTGGGCTCGCGCATTTCGCGGAGCAGGATCCGTGTGAGCGCCGTGCGCGTCGGTCCGCCCTCGATCGTGAATCGAACGGCCCACCGGACCAGGGCGCGAAGCGACTCCTCCGGCGACTCGTTCGGGTCCGGGAGAGGCGGCGGAAGGGCGGAGAAAAGCTCGCTCGCGGCGTGGTCGATGGCGGCGGTGTAGAGACCGCGCTTGCCGCCGAAGTGATACGTGACGGCCGAGACGTTGGCGCCCGCTTTGGAGCAGATCCGGCGGACGGACGCCTGCTCGAACCTCTCTTCGGCGAAGATGAGCACCGCCGCGGAGAGGAGCTTTTTCTTGCGGAGGTTTGAGCGTTGGTCTTGCGTGGCCATGGTATATCTCAAACAGTTGTTTGACTTTAGCGGGCGTTCAAGGAGAAGTCAAACGAGTGTTTGAGATGTGCAGAAAGCCCGGAAATGACAAGCCCGGCGGACGCCGGGCTTGTCGAGAGGCAGAGGGGGTGGAGGACGCGGCGTCAGACGCCGAGCTTGGTCGCGAGCCACGTCGGCACCTGATCGATCGCGATCTTTTCCTGCTGGGCGGTGTCGCGGTCGCGGATGGTCACGACCTGGCCCGTCAGTGTGTCGTTATCGATGGTGATGCAGTACGGCGTGCCGGCTTCGTCCATGCGGGCGTAGCGTTTGCCGATGGACTGCTTCTCGTCCATCTCGATCACGCCGACTTTCCAGAACTTGTCGGTGAGGGCGGTGTGGAGCTTTTCGGCGATCTCGGGCATGCCGTCCTTGGCGACCAGCGGGAAGACAGCGGCTTTGATCGGAGCGACGCGCGGGTGGAACTTCATGAACTCCGGGCTGGCGCGGCTTTCGTCCTTGGTGTACCCCTCGCAGAGCAACGCCAGCACTCCACGGTCGAGGCCGGCGGCCGGCTCGATGCAGTGGGGGAGGTAGCGTTCGCCGCGGCGTGAGCCGTTGGGCAGGAGCTCACCGCGCTCGGTGTCGTTGTACTCGAGCTTGACCTTGCTGTGCGTCTGGTGCTGCGTGAGGTCGTAGTTTCCACGGTGGGCGATGCCTTCGAGCTCGCCAAAGCCGGGAGCGGTGAAGGGGAAGCGGTACTCAACGTCGGAGGTGCCGACGGAATAGTGCGAGAGCTCATCCTTGTCGTGCTCGCGGAGGATGAGGTTGTCGCCGGCGAGGCCGATGTCCTTCCACCACTGCATGCGGAAATCGCGCCAGAACTTGTACCAGGCTTGCGATTCGTCGGGGTGGCAGAAGAACTCCAGCTCCATCTGCTCGAACTCGCGGGAGCGGAAGGTGAAGTTGCGGGGCGTGACCTCGTTGCGGAAGGAGGTGCCGACGTTGCCGATGCCGAAGGGGACCTTGACGCGGGTGGAGTCGACGACGTTCTTGAACTGGAGGAAGATGCCCTGTGCGGTTTCGGGGCGGAGGTACGCGACATCATCCTCGCTCGCGGTCGCGCCGATGTAGGTCTTGAACATCAGGTTGAACTGCTTGGGCTCGGTGAGCGTGCCGACCTTTTCCGCGTCGGGGCCGAGTACCTTGGCGAAGTTTGCGACGGGGATGGTCGTGAGCGCGACGACCTTGACCTGGCCGAAGGCTTTCTCGGCTTTCTTCTGCTGTTTGGCTTCGCTGGGCGAGTCCTTCATGAACGCGAAGAGCGGTTTGTCGCCGGGGTCGCCGGCGGCGGGGACGAAGACGCTGACATGGTCGTAGCGGTATCGCTGCTTGGTTTCCTTGCAGTCAACCATCGGGTCGTTGAACCCGCCGACGTGGCCGCTTGCGACCCAGGCTTTGGGATGCTGGATGATGCGTGTTTCGAGGGGGACGCAGCGGACGGGGGCGCCGTTGGGGCCGTGCTTGCCCCATGCCGGGCGCATGATCATGTCCTGCCACCAGGCTTCGCGGAGGTTTTTCTTGAGCTGGGCGCCGAGGGGGCCGTAATCCCAGAAGCCGTTGATGCCGCCGTAGATGTCCGACGCCTGGAAGATGAAGCCGCGGCGCTTGCAGAGCGCCATGATGGCGTCCATGGACTTGGCGGGGGAAGGCGAAGCAGAAGCCGAGGATTCCGGGGTCGTCATAAGGCCCGATGGTAGGGGAGGCCTCAGCGCTTGGTGGCTTTGGAAGCGGCTTTCAGGTCGGCGACGGTCAGCACGGTGGCGGTCCCGCCGCCGTGCTCCTTGGCGATGAGGTCCATGAGGCCGGAGGGGTCCTTGGCGACGAACTGGATGGTGCGGATGGTCGTGGCGCGGCGTCCGGAAGCGTCCTTGGGGTTGGCTTCGTCCAGGGCGAGCATGACCTGACGTTCGCCGGGGCCCCAACTGGTGCCGCTTCGGCGGATGCCGCGGGTGAGGAGGAAGACCACATCGGGCTTCATCGAGAGCGCGAGGCGGAGGCCGGTCAGCGGGTTGGAAGCACCGTCGGACTGGAGGTTTCCGACGAGCGTGGCGAGCTGCTTGCGGGAGTCTTCGTCCACCCGGAGGAGCGAGGGGGGCGAGGCTTTGCCAGCGGCGGCGGCTTGGCCAAGCCAGAGAGCCGAGGGGTACAGATCTTCGAGGGGCGGAAGCGCGGTCGTCGACTCGGGCTTGTCGCCGTCGAAGGCGGGATCATGGGTTTCCGAACCTTGGGAAGCGTCGCTACTCGCGGCGTTTTGCGAGCCGGCGGGGGGCGTCGGGTCGCGGAAGAGGACGACCTGGAACTCCTGATCGGGGCCGAGGCGATTGACGCAGCGTTTGAGTTCCTCAAGCACGAACGGCAGCGAACCGACCATCACGCCGGAGATATCGACGGCGTACACGACGCGTTTGGCCCGATCGGCTTTCACTCCGGCGAAGGCCGCGATGGGGCGGACCTCGGGGGGAGGCTCGGGCGTGGCATGCTTGGGCGGAGCGGGGGCGGCGGGCGGAGCGGATGGCGGAGCTTCGATCGAGATGGCAAAGGACGGCTTGGGCGTTGGGAGCTCGATGGGCACCTTTGCGGCCGGTGCGTCGGGCTGGGGCAGGATCGCGACGTTGGGCTCGGGCGGGGGCTCAGCCGGAGCGGCATCGGCTTGGGCGGGAGCCGGTTCGGGCGTTGGCGGCGTCGGCTCGGGAATCAGAGCCGGAGCGGGCTCGGGGGGAGCGGGGACGGGCAGGGTCGGTGGGGTCGGAGGCGGATCCGTCATGGCCAGATCGAGGCCGAGGACGACGGTGTCGCTTTCACCCACGATGTCGGTCGTCGGCGGCGGGTTGCTCGGGGGCCGGGTGAGGACGAGCAAGCCGGCGGCGTGGACGCAGAGCGAGAGCACGACGGCGGCGAGCATGGCCCGGTCGGTCCTTCGTGTTCCGGCGTTCCGTCGCGTCATCATCGCATCCAGTCCGACTGACTAGTTGGTGGCTTGCGGACGGACCGCTTCACCCAGAAGCGGCCGGTCGAGAGAGATCGAGCCGGCTCCGAGGAAGACCAGAGCCAGATTCATCGAGAGCAGAGCCAAGATCCAGAGCGGGTTCATCCAGAACGCGGTGTCCCAAGGGTCGTGCCGCGGCAGGAACCCCAGCACCGCATCGCCCGCTCGCCACGCCGGCCCGATGAGCAAAAGCCACATCCCTACCGCCATATGGCCCGCCAAGACGATCGCCCAAAGGCGCGTCAAGAGCCCGAGCAGGAGGCAGACGCCGCCCGCGATATCGGTGATCGCGACGACCCAGGCGAGGATCGGAGCGTTGGAACCCGCGGCGAACGAAGGCCAGATCGAGCGCGTCGGCTGTCCGGGCTGAATCTCCCGGGGCTCGGCGGCTTCGAGCAAACGGAGCGTGACGCTGGTGTGCATCCGTCGAACTCGGACTGGTTCGGGGAAATCCGCGGCGCTGTACATCAGTTTCGGGGTCGCGGTCGTGCTCGGAGCCGTCGGCTGGGCTCCGGACTCCGGTCCCGCGTGGTCGCCCTTGGGGTCGGAGGAGGATTTGGGAAGCTCGAGCACGCCGACATTGGCGAGCCGCGCGGCTTGCTCACCCTTCACCTCGTCGTACGCGTTGAACTTGCCGAGTCCGGCCCAAAGGAACGTGAGCCCGAGGACAAGCCTGAGCAGCAACGGCGCGATTTTCGACGATTGCCCTTGGCGGACCATGGCGGCGCCTCCTGTCTGAACTATAGGGGCGTGGGCCGGGGGCCCGGCGCGGGGTTGGTCAGCCTTTGGCTTCCAGTTCGGCCCAGCGGGCGAAGAGCTGGTCGAGCTTGGTCTGGGCTTGGGCGTGGGCGTTGCAAGCGGCGGCGTAGCGCTTGTGGTCGGCGATGGCTTTGGGGTCGTTCATGGCGACTTGAGCTTCGGCGAGAGCTTTCTCCGCCGCGTGGATCGAAGCTTCCATCCCGGCGAGCTCCTGCTGCTCCTTGTAGGAGAGCTTTTTCTTGGCCGGGGCGGGGGGCGGCGCCGGCGTCGCGGCTTTGGCTGAATCGGCGGCCCGTTGCGCGGCCGGATCGGCTTCGTGCTTCACCCGGCGTTCCCACTGGGAGTAGTCGGCGAAGTAACGGCAGCCGCCGCGGCCGTCGAGGGCGAGGATCCTGGTTGAGAGGCGGGCGATCATCGCGCGG
>JBIKTT010000102.1:0-6796 GCA_044347925.1 Phycisphaerales bacterium | reverse complement strand
CGAGGAAGCCGTCGGGGTCGGCGTGAAGCGGGGAGCCCGAGGCGTCCTTGCGGGCCGAGGGCTTGAGCATGAGCTTGCACATCGCGGGGGTCACGGTGAGCGCGACGACGAGTGAAGCCATGATCGAGACGATGTAGGTCATCGCAAGGGGCTTGAAGAACCGGCCCTCAAGACCCTCGAGGAACATCAGTGGCAGGAAGACGATGCAGATCAGGATCGTCGCGTAGACCACGGAGGATCGGATTTCGTTGCTGGCGTCGAAAATGACCTGCACGAAGCCACGCCGCTCGGTTTCGGGCAGGAGTGCGTTCTCTTCCAGCCTGCGGTGGACGTTCTCCACGTCGATGATCGCGTCGTCGACGAGCTCACCGATCGCGACCGCGAGGCCGCCGAGCGTCATGACGTTAAGACTGAGGCCAAAGGCGTCCAAAGCCAGCAGGGCCGCCGCGAGCGAGAGGGGGAGTGCCGTCAGAGTAATGATCGTCGTGCGGACGTTGAGCAGGAAGAGAATGAGGATGACCGCGACGATGATGGTGGCGTCGCGGAGGACGACAAGGACGTTCCGGACGGATCGTTCGATGAAGTGGCTTTGGCGGAAGACCTGCTTGTTGATCACGATGCCCTGGGGGACGCTTTTCTCGAGCTGATCGAGGGCGGCATCGACCTGCTTGGTGAGGAGCAGGGTGTTGGTGCCGGGGGCTTTCTGAACGGAGAGGACGACGGCGGGCACACCCTGGTTGGCGGCGGTGCCGCGTTTGGGGGCGCCGCCGAGGGTGACGTCCGCGACCTCGCCGATGGTGATCGGGAGGCCGTTTTTCATCGTGACCATCGTGGAAGCGATGTCGCGGACACTCTTGACGCGGGCGGCTTGCCGCATGGGAAGCTCGGAGCGATCGACATCGGCGAGGTATCCGGCGCTCGCGGTGCTGTGGGCTTTACGAGCGGCGTCGACGACCTCGGCGATCGTGAGCCCGTAGAGCGCCAGGCGGTCCTGCTTGACATTGATCTGGTACTCGGGCAGTTCGCCGCCGATGGCGGAGACCTGGGAGACTCCCGGGATCGCGAGCAGCCGGTTGCGCAGGTCAAACTCGGCGTAGGCGCGGAGGTCCAGGTCGCTCACGGTTTTGTCGGGCGAAGAGACCGCGAGGAGCATGATCTCGCCGGTGATGCTTGAGATGGGCGTCATCGCGGGCTCGACCCCCGGGGGCAAGCTGTCGCGGATGCCGTCCATCCGCTCGCCGACGAGCTGGCGGGCCCGATAGATGTCGGTGCCCCAGTCAAACTCGACCCACACGAGCGAGAGGGAGATAGCCGAGGCGCTGCGAACGCGGCGGACGCCGGGCAAGCCGTTGACGGCGGATTCGAGGGGGAAGGTGACGTACTGCTCGACCTCGTCCGCGGCGAGCCCGCCGGCTTCGGTCAGGATCACGACCGTCGGGGCGTTGAGCTCGGGGAACACGTCGACCGACATTCGCGGCAGCCGCGCGATCGTGTACACGAGCAGCGCCGTGGCGAGCAGGAGCACCAGCGATGAGTGCTTGAGCGAGAAGGAGATCAGGTGTTTGAGCATGGGAGTCTCGGTCAGAGCGGATCAGTGATCGCCTTCGTGGAAGGTGCCGTCGGGGTGGAAGTGGCCGCCTTTGGTGATGCTGCCGCTGGTGGCGACCATGAGCTGGTAGACGCCGTCGAGGACGACCTCGTTGCCCTCGGCCACGCCGCTCTTGATGATGACCCATCGGCCGTCGTCGAGGCCGAGGTCGGCTTCCATCCGGATGGCTTTGTCGGGATTGGCGGGGTCGCGGCGGAAGATGATCGAGCTGGTGCCGTCGCGGACGACGCTTCGGAGCGGGATGGCGAGTTCGCCGCTGCCCGAGCCGTCGGTCACGATCTCGAGGAACGCGGCGACTCCCGCTTTCGCCCACACGGGTGCTGTCGTGCCCGGTATCGGCTGGAGGATGAGGTCGACGGTCCGGCGTTCGGCGTCGGCCGTGGGTGCCAGGGTGAGTGTGCCGCCGAAGGGCTCGAAGCTCGCGGTTGCCTGGGCCGGAATGACCGTCGCGGGGCGGCCCGGGGTGAGGCGGGAGAGATCGCTTTGCAAGCCCACCGCACGGAAGCGGACCTGATCGGGCTGGATCACGGTGACGACGGGCGCGTGCTCGTCGAGCAGGTTGCCGGAGATGGCGTGCAAGGTCTCGACGACGCCGGCCGAGCTGGCTTTCACTTCGAGGGAGGACATTTTTCGCCAGCGTGGCGCGCCGGTCGGGTCGGTGGTCGCTCTGAGATCATCTGCGCCGACGCCGGCCAGGGTCGCGGCGGCTTCGAAGAGAAAGGCAAGACGCGAGCGCGAAGCGTCGAGTTGGGCCGCGGTCTCGGACTTGCGAGCGATCAGCTCGGCCTCCTTCTCGAGGGTCTCGGCGAGATCGGCCCGTGCGGAAGCGAGGGAAGCCCGGGCCTGAGCGATCTCATCCCCGCGTGCACCGCCGGCGGCGGAGAGCTTGTCGAGTGTCTCGATGCGGGCGTTCCAAAGGTCGATGGCTTTCTGGATCTCGCCGTGGTGGGTTTCGTGTGCGGCGAGGAGGGGGTCGATGCTGTCGACGCCGGCTTGCGCGAGCGTGACGGCCGCTTCCGCATCGGCGATCTCTCGCTGCATCTCGCGCCATCGCGAGGAATCCAGCCGGTAGAGCGGAGTCCCGGGCGTCACGGTCTGGTACTGCTGCACGAGGAGCTCGATCGTGCCGCCGGCCGGGGCGCGATACTCGCGGAGTGCGGTGGGCAGGAGCTCGAACCGGCCCGGGACGCGGAGCGTGCGAGCGACGTTTCGGGCCTCGACCTTCGCGAAGGTGATGCCGAGATTCTGCCGCACGGTCGAGGGGATGTCGATGCGGTTGGAGGGCTGCGACGAAGCGGGCTCCATCGTCGTCGGACCGGCCGCGGGCTCGCGGTCGCATCCAACGGACGCCAGAGTGAATGAGCAGAGCAGGGCGAGCAAGAGCGGTCGGCTCATGGGCGATCTCCTTGAGTCGTGTGTGTCGCGGTCGGGAGGGTGGGGGCGGTGGGGGAGTGAGGCTGGGGTGGGCCGGCGAGTTCGTCGAGGCGGATTGCGGCGAGCGATTCGGCCGCGTGGGCGTCGACGAGCTTCAGCTTGGCTTCCTGTTCG
Source organism: Phycisphaerales bacterium (assembly GCA_044347925.1). Taxonomy (GTDB): domain Bacteria; phylum Planctomycetota; class Phycisphaerae; order Phycisphaerales; family UBA1924; genus UBA2396. Next base: position 3,639 of record JBIKTT010000102.1, on the reverse strand, counting down.
GACTTGAGGGCTTGGAGCAGAAGCAGAGCGTCCACCCTGCCGAGTTCTGCGATGCGTTTGACGTCGGCGATCTGTTCGTCGGCAAGGGGGACGAGCATGGTCTCGATCGACACCCGCGCGGATCTCGCGGCGTCGTGCAGGATCGCCGCAGCGGCGTACCTTGAGCCGAGGGACTCAAGCGTCCCCGCGAACCGTCCCGCGGCCACCTCGCGGTGGGCTTCCGCGGTCGCGATGCCTTCCCGATTGCGGTTCCAGATCGCGAGGGGAAGCTGGAGCCCCATGAGGATCCGATCGTCTCCCTGATCTACGCCGTAGCCCGGCGCGATGTGAAGATCGGGGTACTGCTTGCGGACCTCGAGCCTGAGGGCGGCTTCGGCGACCTCGTACTCGGCACGCACGACGGCAAGCTCGAGATTGCCGCGATCAATCGTGCCCGGGTCGAACGCGGCTGGCCTCGCGATGAAGCTCACCGTTTCGACGAGCGTGATCTCTGCGACGGGCGAGAGCCCGAGCACGTCGCGGATCTGGAGCGCGAGCTCCTTGAGGCGGCCCCGGCTTTGGACCAGCGATGCTTCGCTGGCCGCGAGTTCCACGCGGAAGACGCGAGCTTCGACGCGGGTCATCATTCCGGCGCTGGCTTGCTGCGTGGTGAGGTCGACGATCGCTCGCAGCTTGTCCACGAACTCCGACTCGAGTTGCAGCCTCCGGGAGTGCGCGGAGTAGCGGATCCAGAGCTCGCGGAGGGCGGCGCGGGTGGCCCATTCGAGCGCGGCGATGCGGTGGAGTTCGGCGGTGTAGTCGGCTTTGGCGCGGTCCATCTCAGCGGAGAGGCGGCCGGAGATCGGGAGGGTGAGGCCGATGGATCCGGAGAGAACCCAGGGGTCGGAAACGCCGGAGAGGATGCGCTCGATGTCGAAACCGGCGACGGGGTCTTGCCATGTGCCCGCGAGGTCTGCACGGACGCGGGTGACTTCCGCTTGAAGCCTGGCAAGGCGAAGGTCGCGGTTGAAGACGAGAGCGACGGGCTCGGCTTCGGCGAGTGTCAGGCCGTCGGCGGGGTCGAAGACAGCGTCGGCGCGGCCCTCGGCGGTTGCGAGGCGTGCGGCGAACTCCCTGACGGGCTGGTCGCCGGCGGTGCGGCCAAGCCACACCATCTGGATGGCTTGCGGATCGAGCGGCTTGCGCTCGTATGAGTGGCAGCCGACGCCGAGCAAGGCAAAGCTTGCGAGGCTGAGCATGGAAGCGGTGCGGAGGAGAGAACTCGGGCGCGGCGCCCGGGTGCAACCGCGCCGAAGCGGGTCGTGGAGCAATGCTTGATTCACGGGTTGTCTCGGGGGATGCCAGCGATTGGGCGTGGGCGGCCGTAGGCCAAGCCCATTTAGAAACCGACACGGGTCGCGAGAACGACGCGGAGCGACGTTCCGAGCGATGCGGAATGCGGAGGTGTCAGGTTGGCTCAGGGGTCTAGAGCAGCAGCGCGTGGCTGGTTCGGACGAGTCGCTGGCTTGTGCCCAGCGCGATGAAGTCCATCGGCGTGCTCTTCACGGTCGCTTCGGGCGGGTCGAGGAACGCCGCGTGGAACGAGGTGGTCGGCAGAATCGCGAAGACGACCGTGACGGTGAGCTGATGAAGCGTCTTGCTCACATCGACCGCGCGGGCCGGGAGCTGCTTGGGCTGAGCGAAGGAGACAAGGATGCCTTCGGGTGCGTGGTCGCAGGTGGAAGCGTCGTCGTCCTCGTGGGATGAGTCACAGGGGGCGTCGCTGCTTGCGGGGTCGTGCTTGTGGTCGTGCGAGTGATCGTGATCGTGGCGGTGTTCTTCGCAGTGCTCGCCCGCGATGAGCTTGAAGGCGCTGACCGGGCTGATGGCGTGAAAGTGCGTGGTCTGGTCGCCGTGAGCGTGGGCCACGAACAGGCCGCCGCGAAGGAAGCCGAATACCAGCAGCGGGACAAGGAGCGTGGCGATGACGACAGGCGTCCAAGACATCCGCGCCAAGCGGATCAGGGCCGAGGGCCGTTCTGTTCGAACGCTGTTTGCCACGAATGCAGCGTATCGGCCGGATCGCGGGGTGTCAATGAATCAAGCCCCCCGGGTCGGGGGTGATCCGCCGCGCGTGTTCTCGGGCGGGCAGAGTCGAGTTACACAAGCAGGTGAAGCGGGACGTCGGCGAGGGTCGGGAAGACGACGTCGGCACCCGCATCGGTCAGTTCGTGGGCTTTGTGGGTGGTGGCGACGCCGACGCCGAGCATGCCGGCGGCTTTGGCGGCTTGGATGCCGGCTGGTGCGTCCTCGATGACGGCGCAGCGAGCGGGTTCAAGGGCGAGGAGGGAAGCGGCCTGAAGGAAGACGTCCGGGGCGGGCTTGCCGCGCTTGACCTGCGAGCCGTCGACGACGGCTTGGAATGAACGGCGGATGCCGCCGGAGTCGAGCACGAGAGCGACGTTCTCGGGGGGTGCGGAGGAGCCGACGGCGAGGCGGGCGTTCCGCCGGGCGAGGTTGTCGAGGAGCGGGAGAAGGCCGGGCGCGAGCGGGACGTCGGTCCGGATGATCTCGCGGAAGGCGTGCTCCTTCTCGTCCGCGATGCGCAGGGATTCGGCGAGGTCGATGTGCTCGCCGAACATGATGCGGATGCAGTCGGCGTTGACGCGGCCGAAGCAGGAGAGAAAGGTCTTGTACTCGAGCTTGGTGCCCAGGCGTTGGGCGGCGTTCTGCCAGGCGAGCCAGTGGGCTTGCTCGGTGAGCACGATGACGCCGTCCATGTCGAAGATCACGCCCTTGCTCATGCGAAGTTGCTCCAGAATCTCCCTTGGCGGAGGTGCGAACGGTAGCAATCCAAATCAGGGAGCTTTGGTCTGGGTTCGGAGGATTCCGGCGCCGAAGAGGCCGCCGGTCATTCGGTCGGGCTTGCCGGTGAGCTTGACGCGGACCTTGTCCTTGCCGGCGAGGAGCGAAGCTGGGATGGCGTATTCGACGTCGAAGAACTCGTTGGGCTTGGTGTTGTCGAGCGTCTGGGTGGCGATCACGGTGCCGTCGATAGAGATTTCGAACTCGCGGCCGCCGGAGTCCGAGCCCCAGTAGGTGCAGGTGAGGATGGCGTCCGAGTCCTTGGGGACTTTGAGGTCGAACGCGATCCAGCCGCGGGGGCCGGCGTCGCGCCAGCGGCGGCCCATGTGCTCTCCGGCGTTGGTGAAGACGCCGTCGAAAGCGTGGTCGCGTTCGGGCTGCATCTCGCCGGGCTGGAAGAAGTCGACCATCCGGGCGGCGCGTTCACGCTGGGCGGCTTCGGCACGCTCGATCTCGGCTTGTCGCTCGGTCCACTGCGTCTGGCTGAGGCGCTTCCAGTAGACGGTGTATCGCTCGTTGGCGACGCGGAAGAGAGGGATAAGCGGGAGGTCGGCGGGTCGGACGGCGTTGTCGGTGCGGAAAGCGAGGGCGTTGAGGTCGGAACGCGTGACGCGACGAGTGAGCTCGGCAGCGTCGCAGACGAGGTGGGGCGTGCGCTTGATGTCGACCTCGGAGGGGTCCATGACGCCCGCGAGCACGACGGGGCCGAAGAGGAAAGCGACGCGGTCGGGGTCGTCGGGCGTGGGCTCGGCGGTGAGCTTCATGGGGAGCGTGAGGGTGAGGCGGTCGCCGGGC